>JAADHY010000075.1 GCA_013151585.1 Planctomycetota bacterium | reverse complement strand
GAGCACATCATTCGCACTGTTCACCATCAAGCGGAACAGCTACGATTTGTAGTGGGCGTCCGATAGCGAGGAGCCGTCGAGGAGAATCGGCAATGGATTCCAAGCAGGCCGTGACTCAAGACGTGCTGGACGAAATTGTGCGCCGAATTGTCGCAGCGGTTCAGCCGGAACAAATCATTCTGTTCGGATCGGCGGCTCGGGGGACGATGGGGCCGAACAGCGACGTGGACCTGTTGGTTGTGAAAGCGGGGGCCAACCGGCTGGAGCTAATGGGCCAGATATATCGAAGCTTGCGGGGAGTGGAAGCCGCCGTTGACGTTGTCGTTGCTACTCCGGAAGATATCGAACGATATCGCAACAGCCACGCTGTTGTCATCGGGCCCGCCCTGAAAGAGGGAAAGTTGCTCTATGACCGCTCAACGCTTCGATCCCGATGATCCTCGGGAATGGATCAATCGCGCACGAAGCAATCTCGCTCGCGCCAGGAATGTCATTCCCGAGGCGTACCTGGAGGACCTCTGCTTCGATGCACAGCAAGCGGCTGAAAAAGCCATCAAGGCAGTCCTCATTCACCGAGGCGTTCCTTTTCCTTACATCCATGACCTAGCCCGACTGCTTGCTTTGCTGGAGCAAGACGGTGAGCCAATTCCTGACGAGATCCAGGAGGCGGATCAACTGACGCGTTACGCGGTTGCAGCTCGTTATCCCAGTTTCGTGGAGCCGGTTAGCGAAGACCAATACCGGGCGGCATTGGCCTGCGCTGAGGCTGTTGTTCAATGGGCCGAGGACCGGATACGAAGCGCGACAGACGGATGACCTCAGCTAACGATGCGACGGCCTGCGTTGCGCCGCTGCGAGTCCTGTACGGGGGCGGCTACGAAGGCGAACGCGCGATAGTCTATTACGGACAACCGACCGTCTGGTCAGAGGACGTGGAGGAGCACATCATTCGCACTGTTCACCATCAAGCGGAACAGCTACGATTTGTAGTGGGCGTCCGATAGCGAGGAGCCGTCGAGGAGAATCGGCGATGGATTCCAAGCAGGCCGTGACTCAAGACGTGCTGGACGAAATTGTGCGCCGGATTGTCGCAGCGGTTCGACCGCTGAGGATCATCTTGTTTGGCTCGGCGGCACGCGGCCAGACGGGCGCCGATAGTGATCTCGATTTGCTGATTGTGGTACGCGACGGCTGTCACACGCGACAAGTGGCTCAGCATCTCTATTCGCAGTTGCGTGGGATCGGCTGTGCCAAGGACCTAGTCGTTGTCCAGGAGAGCGACGTCCGAAAACACGGCGATAATCCCTACCTGATCATTCATGACGCATTGCGAGACGGAAAGGAGTTGTATCGTGCCGTCGAGTAGCTCACCGCCGGGGAGTCCCTCAGATTGGCTGGCTCGAGCCAGAGGGAAGCTGGCGATGGCGCGGCAGCCGTTGCCCCCAGAAGGTTTTCTGGAGGACGCTTGTTTTTTGCTCCAGCAAGCGGCCGAATTGGCGATCAAGGCGGTGTACCAGCAGTGCGGTTGGTCGTTCCGGTACGTGCATGACTTGGGCGAGTTACTCGACGGACTGGAAAGCCGCGGGATGGCCATAACCCCGGAGCTTCGACGGGCGGAGAGGTTGACGTCGTACGCGGTTGAAGCTCGCTATCCTGGCCTGGCGCCGCCGATTACCGATGCCGAATACCAAGAAGCGCTGCAAATCGCCGAGAACGTCTTATCCTGGGCGGAGTCGCTGATTCCGTAGATCGAAAGAACCGTAGTGATCATGGCTCCTACGCGCCGCTTCTCAGGACCTGTCCGATAGCATCGTGCGACGCATCATCGAAAGCCCGGACTCGAAGAAGATCATCCTGTTCCGGACCTACCGCGCGCGGCCGAGTGGGTCCGATAGCCATGGGGACCTCCTGCTCGCCAAGACCTGCGCCCATCGGTTGGAATTGATGACCCAGTTGGGCAGTCTTTCCGAGCAGACCAACGAATAGCGTTTTCTGCCTGCGCTGGGCGCTGTGGAAGGGCATTGCTGAGCCTTTGTGTGTTGAGACGCGCATGTGGCGTGCACAGTTTGAGGCATGTCCACTGTGATGGTCCCTGGGATTCTCGAGCAAACGGGAACGCCTGCTCGACGTCCCGGAGATACAAGGCGGTCATTTGCCTGCGACGACAAGTTGTTCGACGGGTCGCAGCAGCGCCTCGGCGATCAGTTGATGGCCACGCACGTAGGGGTGGCATCCATCTTTGATAAGAGCTAGACCGTCGGGCCGCTCCACGAATAGCGCAAACAGATCGACGCACGGGACCTTTCGCTTCGCTGCAATCTCGCGCACCGCCTGAGCATAACGGCGCAGCAGGAAGTTCATGTCTTCATGCTCGGCGTAGGCTCCCACATTCTGATACGCGTACCGCCGAGACATGGGCGTGGGCGTGCAGAGCAAAACGCGAATGCCGGCCGACTGCAAGCGGTCGATGATTGCGTTCAGGTTTGCCCGGTAGTCGTCCAAGCTCACACGAGGTTCTTTGCGAGCAACGGGGCCCGCGTCGACCATCGCCGCATCGTTGATGCCGAACTGCACGATGACCACAGCCGGCTTGAGGGAAAGCACGTCCCGGTCGAGCCGCTTCAGAGCCCGAGCCGTATTGTCGCCGCCGATCCCGGCGTTGACCACCTCAACACGCAACCCCTGATCGCGCAATTTTCGCTGAAGCAAGTAGCGAAACGTCTGGTACTCGCGCACGCCCGGTCGCACACCCCGCGTGACCGAATCACCGAACGCCACGATGCGTGTCGGCTCTGGCCAGCTTCGTGTCTCTTCGATCCACTCCCGCGTCAGCCGAGCACAGTGGACCGTGCTCTTGTGATCGCGCGTCATCTGCCACCACGCGAGCAGAATGGTGCCGTCGGCCGCCTGAGCCAGAGACGGATAGCACGCCCGAACATAGCTGAGCGAGCCGTCGGGCCGTATCTCCGGCTCGGTCACCGTGCGCGGCGGCGTCCACGTCCGGCAGTCATCGGTGCTGAGCGAGACGACGAGCGGGAATCGGTCGGTTGGGCTATCATCCCACGCGCGGGCGATCGCGCCGTCTTGCAGCCGCAACAGAGCCGACGGGGAGTTGTAACCGTAGAACCGACTCGGCCGGGGCGGGGCCCACGTGCGTCCTCCGTCCCGGCTGCGTGTTTCGTACGGGCGCGGATGGCTGGTGCGTACGATCATGAACAGATCGCCGTGGCTCAGCCGAACGATGGCCGGCTCGTCCGCACCGATCGGGTGCTTCTTCACTTCGACATCTGCCCCGGGCGCCCACGTGCGGCCGCGATCATGCGAAATCAAGACGCCCGACTTCAAATACATCCCGCCTTCGGACGCCGCCGGTTTCTTCTGTTGAGCCGGCACGTCCCACGAGTAGCCCATGACGACCGTATCGCCGTCAAGCCACACCGGAGCGTGGATGCAGCCCACCACATAGTTGCGATCCGAAGGCATGGGCTGCGGCTTCGACCAGCTCGCTCCACCATCCTCACTGACAGCCACCTGGAAAACGCTTCGAGCGAACCGGCCGGGCTTGTCGGGCAAATCAAGCACGTGGGTGGCGAAGACGGTCAGCCGTCGGCCGTCGACCAGAATGTTGGCATCGGTGATGTACCGCGGACTGGGCAGCCCCATCACCCGCACCGGCCGTGACCAGGTGCGACCGGCGTCGTGTGTCGACTGGATCCAGATCGACCGAGTGTTGTTGGAATAGACGCAATAGATGATCCGACCGTCGTCGGTGCCGAGCGTCGGGATTTCGACGTTGCCGGACAGCCCTTGTCCGAGCTGTGTGACCTGCAGCCCTTCCGCCACGCCGGCTTCGGCATCCGTCGGGGGCGGTCCGCCAGCAGCCAGCCAACTAAGCACGGCAGCGCCGACCACCAAGTTGCAAAGCCCGTTTTGCCACCGTGTGCCCATACCCTGCTTCCTCTTCAGCGCCATCATACCCTGCGTTGCATCGTGACCCTCGACAGATTCTGATAGCGTATGACGGGACTTGCAAGCGGTGCGGTTCGGTGTGTCTTCGACCGACAGAGGCTGAGACCACCGAGGACCGTTCCGGAAGCCGCCGTCAATGAACCAAGGCGATGATATTCAGCGGGCAAGGGGTCTGCGGAAGGACAGAAAGGTGAGGTGGCGTGATGGCTGTTGCCCAAGCTTCATGCGAGCAATTCGGCTTTTTGTCACTGGCAATGCTGTGCGTCGCGATTTCGGCACAGCCAGCCGCCGGACAAGACGGTTGGGACATGCTGAAAGCCAAGCCGGAGGTGGTCGAAGCGTGGCAGGACATGCGATTTGGACTCTTTATCTGCTGGGGCCCGGTGACGTTGACCGGTCAAGAGATCGGATGGTCGCGCGGTGCCCCACGGGGCGGCGAGTTTCGCATCCGCGACGGACAGGGGCCTGTGCCAGCCGATATTTACGACAACTTGTACAAGAAATGGAAGCCGGACAAGTTTGACGCTCGCCAGTGGGTCCGGATCGCTCAAGAGGCCGGTGCCAAGTACATGATCTTCCTGGTTAAACATCACGACGGGTTCTGCCTGTTCGGTTCAAAACTGACGGATTACAAGAGCACGAGCCCGCAGGCCGCCTGGCAGCGCGATGTCATGGCCGACATCGCCGACGCCTGCCACGACGCCGGCCTGAAGCTGATCGCCTACTACTCGCAGCCGGACTGGCACCAACCGGACTATCGCAGCCGGAATCATCGTCGTTACATCGAGTACCTGCACGGGCAGGTGCGCGAGCTGTTGACGAACTACGGGCGTATTGACGGCTTCTGGTTCGATGGACTGGGCGGCAAGGCCAAAGATTGGGACGCCCAGCGACTTTTCAGAATGATGCGCACCCTGCAGCCGTGGCTCATTATCAACGACCGATGCGGATTGCCCGGCGACTTCGATACGCCGGAGCAGCGGATCGGACCGTTCCGATTGGATCGCCCCTGGGAAACGTGCATGACCTTGGGCACCCAGTGGGCTTGGAGGCCGAACGACCGGATCAAGTCGCTGAAGCAGTGCATTGACGTGCTGGTGACGTGTGCCGGGCGCAACGGCAACCTGGCTCTGAACACCGGCCCGATGCCGGACGGGCGGATCGAACCGCGTCAGGCACAGCGGCTGCGCGAAATCGGCCGCTGGCTGAAGCGATACGGCGAAAGTATCTACGGGACACGAGGCGGGCCGTTCTGGGGCCTGAATTGTCTGACCACTCGCAAAGGCAACACCATCTACGTGCACGTGCTACGATGGTACGACGAGGCGTTGATCCTACCGCCCGTCTCCCAGAAGGTCGTCGAGCATCGACTGCTGACCGGCGGTCAGGCCGAAGTGGAGCAGACCGAGACGGGCATCAGGATTTCGGTGCCGCCGCGGGACCGGAACGAGTTGGACACGATTGTCGCCTTGCGACTAGACGGCCCGGCCGCCGCTGTCCCCGTCGCTCGCATCACCGACTGGGGCCCGCTGACCTTCGGCAAGAAGGTGACGGCCTCTCACGTTTACGATCGCGATCCGAAGGTGGGGCGCCGCTACAAGCCCGAATACGCCGTCGACGGCGATCCGAACCGCGGCTGGACGTTCAATCCGGGCGTCCAGCGCGCGTGGCTGGAGGTCGATTTGGGCAGGGTCTACACCTTCGACCGCGCGTGGATCAACGAGCCCTACGGCCGCATCCGAAAGTTCGAGCTGCAGGCAAAGCGGGACGGGCACTGGGAAACCTTTTACCGCGGCGACCGAATCGGCGAAGACTGCACGATCACTTTCCCGCCCGTCACTGCCCGCTACGTGCGTCTGGTCGTTCTTGCGACCACCATCAACCCGCTGATCGGCGAGTTTCAACTTTTCCGGGCAGGGCCGAGGCCCTGAAGCGGACGCCGCTTGCGAGATGACCGGCTGGACGGAACGCAATCCCCGATGGCGACGGGAATAGCCCGCTAATCGACTTGCTGGCGATAGCGTTGCAACTCGGAGTCGCGTCTGGCCGCGTCCCAGCTCATAATCTCGGCCATCCAGTCCGCCACCGTTTCAGCAACTTTTTCGACGTCGCTGCGGTAAAAATGCCACGAAGTCCGGCGTTTCATCACGTCGTCCAGATGCACGGCCCATTCGTTGCGGCAATAATGAGCGACAGCCTCGCGTGTCACCTCCGGTGGAAGGATTCCGCTGAACGCTTCGTTGGACTCGCCCGACAACAGCGGCTCGTCGGCCGTGCGGCACGGCGTCCACCGGGCCCGTGTTCTGTTACGGGAAGCCAAATGCCGGCAGACGAGGTCCACCGCGTGCTCTGCGATCAACCGGTACGTGGTCAGTTTGCCGCCCGCGACGTCGATCCATCCGGGCTCGGGCATGCGGATTTGGTGGGCCCGCGAGATGTCGGAAGGTTGGCCGGATCGGCCGTCCACCAGCGGCCGCAAGCCCGCCCACTGGCTCCGCACGTCGTAATCAGTCAGCTTCGCCTCCGGGAAGAATCGGTTGACGACCTCCAGAATCAGCGCGACATCGGAGGAATCGGTGCGCACATCGTCCAGCGGCCCATCGTAGTCGGTATCGGTCGTGCCCAGAATGACTCGCTCCCCCCACGGAATCGTAAACAGAATGCGGGAGCCGTCGGGCAACACGACAGCGTCCGGGACCGGCAGACGCTGCCGATCAACCGTGACATGGACGCCTTTTGTCAATCGTAAGCGGACTCGACTGGGAGGGAGCCGCTCAGCCCATGGGCCGGTCGCATGCACCACGGTTCTGGCTCGAACGACGAACTCAGCCCTCGCCAACGTGTCCCGGACGCGGCATTGCCACCCACCGTCCGTCGGACGAGGCTCTTCCACACAAGCATAATTGCACACGACCGCTCCATGCGTGGCGGCGGATCGCAACGTATCGAGTACGAGCCGCGCGTCGTTCGTCAGTGCATCGCAGTACTGGACGGCTCCCGTCAAGCCGGCGTCCGTCAGTCCCGGCACCCGCTCACAGACCTCTTCGCGGCTCAATGACCGCGATGGCTCAAAATTGCGTCCGCCGCACAGCCAGTCGTACAGTTTGACACCGACACGAAGCTGCCAGAAAGGCCAACCGGTCCCGCGATAGGCGGGGAAGATAAAGCGGAGCGGTCGAGCCAAATGCGGGGCAATCCGATGCAGAACCCGCTTCTCATGGCTGGCTTGATAGACCAACCCGATCCGCCCCTGGGCGAGGTATCGGAGCCCGCCGTGCAAAAGCCGGCTCGACCGGCTGCTCGTGCCGAAAGCAAAATCGTGCTGTTCGATCAGGCCGGTTCGCAGGCCGCGAAGAGCCGCGTCGCGTGCGACCCCTGCTCCGACGATCCCGCCGCCGACCACGACTACATCGAGAGGACTTTCCCTAAAGCGTGCAAGCTGCTGAGCGCGATGTTCCATCCAGTCCATGGGGTTCGTTCCGCTTCGCTCGTTCGACGCCTTTCTTACTCCTCGCGCTCGGCATTTAACTCTCACTGCTTCCAACCAATGCGACGCACACATCCATCACATCGGTATGGGTGGGCCCCGTCTTGATCACTCGGCCGGTCTTCTTAAAGAAAGTATATGAGTCGGAAGTCACTTGGCGTCAGTCCGCGTGAACGAGCCGTGACGACCAGTTTCTCATCCGCGACGGCGCCAGCCACTTCGGTCGGGCCGTCGTGGCCGTCGGTATCGCCCGACAAAACGGCCATCTGTCGCATCCCATCCGCCCAAAGCGCATCGACGGCCGCCAAAACCAACTCTTGATTCCGACCTCCTTTGCGCGGCTGGTCGGTTTTTGCCAAATGAACCGCGAAACGACCGCCGCAAAGGACACAGGCAGGCGGGCTGAGCGGTTCGCGACGATCACGGATACTGAGACAAAGCGACGCCAACGCCGCTCCCTCTTTCTTCGCTTCACCATCATGTTCGCTGCCGAGCGAATGCACTTGATAGCCGCGTTTCTTGGCCTCGGCCGCGCACGCATCCAGCGCGCGGGCGTTGTTTCCAATGACGTGGTTATGGATGTTCGTCGGGAACATAACGAGCAGCCCGTCATCACCGCTCGCCAGTTTCTGCAGACACGTTCGTACGGACTCCGGCACGTCGCCCGCCTGAGACGCATATTTCTCAATCACTTGAAGCGCCTCCGCCGGGCTCGATGAGTCAGACACGGTGGGAGCGGATGCGATCAAGTCCAAGGAATCGCCGGGAACGTCCGAAATGATCAGCGAAACAACCTGCCCCGCTCCGGTCGCTTGCATCAGCTTGCCGCCTTTGACGGCTGACAATTGCTTTCGGACGGTGCTGAGTTCTTCCAGGGTCGCTCCCGCTTCGGTTAAAAAGCGAATCGTTGTGAGCTTGTCTTCCAACGAGATGGAATCCAGCGGTGCCGCCAGCAACGCATCGGCCCCGCTCGAAAGCAACACGATGCACAGATCATTCCGGTCGAGATTGGAAACCATGCGGAGGATGTGTTTTGTGCCCTCCACAGCCTCAGGTGTCGGCTCTTTGATGTCACCCGGCCCGGCCGCATGAAGGTGCACCCGCTGCAACGACTCCATGCACGTCTCGGGAACATTCACCCACCCGACGACCTTGTGATCCACCAGCCCGGGGCCCAAAGCCTTTTCTAGTGCGGCGGCCATTCGCGCCCCAGCCTTGCCGGCCCCGACGATGGCGATGCGGCCGAGGTCGTTCAAGAACATTTGATGGCCGCAAAGGTGCAGCCACTCGCCGCGCACTTCAACAACCGACTTGACCAACCGCGCTGAGTCGACGGCCGCGACTCCGGCCGCCCAGATCTTGATCGCGTCTTCTTGCAGCATGTCTCGCCCCCCTCATGGTGTACTGATCCCGCGACAAGCCCCAGAAAAGACCCCAAACCTCGGCAGCATTATACCGTTTCCTCAGTGCGGGAGGAAATGCGAGGTGAGATTCCGCAAGGCCATAGAACGCAGCTCCGCCCAAACACACCTTGCCTTCTCGAACCGCCCACTCGCACCAACCACGCTCTTGATCGCAACCCTTCGCCTCACGGCTCGCCCGGAGCGGCACTTCCCGGACAGTACGCCTCCGAACCAGAAGGTTCGGGACGAGAAAACACAATCGCGTCTGCGACCCGCAACCGTTCACGCCGTGAAAGATGCCGTGCCAATCGGCAACCGGGGGAGGTGGCCGCGGACACACGGCCCGGCTTTGTCGAACGTCTTGCGGCTGTTTGCTTGCCCCGACGCGAGCAGCGTCGGCCACGGGGAGGAGTTAGGGCTCAGCCTGGAGACGGCGAAGTGTTTCCGGCTGACGTGGGTAATCCGGCCGGACGGGTTCGTGCCGGCTTCGGCTCGAAGTGCGGAAAACCCGCGAACGGCTCGATGTGGCCAAGGCGGCCTGTTTCAAGGATTTGCGTCGCTGACTGACCTTTTGTCGAAAAGCATTCAACTTCATGACGGGGATTTTCCGAAGATTCAGAATAACTGTCAGAACCGGCGCAATCGTTACAACCTGTCAGACCCATGCGATCGGAACGACTGATGAAAGCGAGAAAAGCGATCGTTTTCGGAGCGATGTGGATCACCGTAACCTGTGTTGTGGTTGCGACTAACGTCGCCGTTTTCGGTGCAGACGGAGCGGGGACCGCCCGGGTGAGCGACCAAGGGCAAACGCCCCCGCCGGCTCCGGAGCCGGTTCAGCCACCTCATCGGGGAGATACACAATCCGGTGCGGCTACACAAGATACGCAACTTCCGTCCACTCTCTTCCCCGCTTCGCCGCCACCTCTGGTCCAATTTGCTCCCCAGCAAGTTCCTATCTTCGCCCGACCCGCCTACGGCGGCGCTTATCCGTACTACAGCAGCGATGTTGTGCCAAACCGGTTCCGCATCGGTACTTGGGCAGGTGAGCGGGGCGGCTTGGAAAACAACGGCGACGCTCACATCAGCATCTTTCTCCCGTACCAATTAGGGGAGAGCGCAAACCAGATTTTCTTCGCCGACGTGCGGGGCTTGGTGACGTACGACGGTCGGGGCGGCGTGAGCGGAGGCGTGGGCTACCGCATTTTCGACGAGCGCCATCAACGGATTTGGACTCTTTCCGGCTGGTTCGACTACGACGACGGCCACGAGCGGGATTACAAACAGTGGGGTGTCAGCTTCGAGTCTTTGGGACGCTGGGTTGATTTTCGGGTGAACGGGTACTTTCCCTTCGGTCGCGACTCGAGCATCTTGTCGTCGGTCTACACGGGCGACGCATTTTTCCAAGGGAACAACCTGTTCTTCGTTCGTCAGCGCGCTATCGAGTCAACGTACGGCGGCGTGGATGCAGAAATCGGCGGCCCGCTGCCGCTGCTCGGCCGGTACGGTTTTTCCGGGTACGTGGGCGGCTACTACCGGGAATCTCAAGACTTGATGGATACAGGCGGAGTGAAAGTTCGTTTCGAAGCGAACGTCACTCAGGACTTGCTGCTGGCGATCAGCGTAAGCGACGATCGTCTTTGGGGAACGAACGTCTGGATGAACGTTCTCTGGTCGCTGCCAGACGGTCGACCGCGCCGATGGTTCCGTCCGCGACCGGTGCGAGATCGGATGAGCGATCGGGTGGAGCGGTCGTACCGCATTCTGACAAACACCGAAGTTCTGACGGATGCCGTGGCGGCTTCCAGCGCATCCGGCGGGGGCGGCAGTGCACCGGTCCTGCCGGGCGGCGGCCCCGCCTTGACCTTCGCGTTCATCGATCCCCAAGCAAGCGGAACCAGCGAAGGGACATTCGAGAATCCGTTCCAGAGCTTGGCGGAGTACTCGGCGCTGCCGGAAGATTCGCGGCGGCGGTTCGACGTGATCTTGGTGAGCGAAGCGCCGCGCACCGATCCGTATCAGGGTTTGGACACTGGGATCACGTTGTTTGACAACCAGCGGCTGCTGAGCGAAGCCATTCTGCCGGTGATTCAATTACTGCCCGGCGGCTTCACGATTCCGGGTTTCGAGGTGGACCCGAACGCCAGCTTGCCCGTTCTATCAAATGTCAATGGCGGCAACGTGATCACACTGGCCGGTGACAACACAGAGGTGGCTGGTTTTATCATCGACGGTCGAACCAACGCCCCGATCCCCAATTCGATCGGCATCTATGGAAACGGCATCAACGGATTCAATATCCACAGCAATACCTTCCGCAACTACTCGAACGCCGTGGTGTTAGTTGATGCGACGGGAGTGGGCTACTTCCGATCCAACCGGATGCTCGGCACTCCCGGGATCTCCGTCAACGGGTTTCAACTCACCAACACCGGGCCGGGGACTCTTGACCTGTACGTAACCCGATTGCCTCTGGACGGCGCGCCGGCGAACTTCGCGGTCGGCAATGACGGAGACGCATTCTCCATTTCAGCCCGGGACAGCGCGGTCATCAACCTGACCTTCACAGACAACGTAATCGGGACGGAGGACCGCAATGGCAACGGCGTCCTGGACAACTACTACACCGAAGACGTGAACGGCAACGGCGTTCTGGATGACGGCGAGGATATCAACGGGAATGGTCGCCTGGACGTCGCTCTCAGCGAAGACTTCAACGGCAACGGCCGGCTGGACCTCGCCTTCAGTGAGGACACGAATGGCAACGGCTTGTTGGATCCAGGCGAAGATGTCAACGGCAACGGCCGGCTCGATACCGGCGTCAACGAAGATCTCAACGGCGACGGTCGTCTAAACATCGCCTATAGCGAGGATCGGAACGGCAACGGCTTGTTGGATCCGGGTGAGGACATCAACAACAACGGCATCCTCGATCTGGCTCTGGATGAAGACATGAACGGGAACGGAGTTCTCGATTTCGGCGAGGACCGCAACGAGGATGTCAATGGCAATGGAATTCTGGATCCCGGCGAAGATGTCAACAACGATGGTTTCCTGAACATCGGCAACGGGAACGGCGTCCTGGATCTGGCATTGACCGAGGACTTGAACGGGAACGGGGTGCTCGATCACGGCAACGGCAACGGGCTGCGTCTGACGGCCGATGGTCCGAACAGCACGATCCGGGGTCTGATCGCTCGCAACACGATTACGGCCAGCCGTGGCGAAGACCGAAACCTGAACGGAATCCTGGATGCCGGTGAAGACCGGAACGGCAATCTGGTGCTCGATCCGGGCGACGGCATCATCATGACCGCCAACGATTCGGCAGTCATCGACTTTTACACCGTTGGCGAAGACGTCAACGGCAACGGACGGCTGGATCCGTCGGAAGATCGGAATGGTAACAACTTGCTCGATCCGTACCTGACGGAAGACGCCAACGGCAATGGGGTGTTGGATCCCGGTGAAGACCTGAACGGCAACGGGGTGCTGGATTTGGCGGTCAGCGAAGATTTCAACGGCAACGGCGTTTTGGATCCTGGTGAAGACATCAATGGGAACGGCCGGTTGGACATCGCTATCAGCGAAGATCTCAACGGGAACGGCCGGTTGGATGTCGGGGAGGACCTGAATGGGAACCAGATTCTGGATCCCGGTGAGGATCTGAATGGCAACGGAATTCTCGACGCAGACGAAGATCGCAACAAAAACGGCCGTCTCGATCTGGCTTTGTCTGAAGACCTCAACGGCAACGGAATTCTCGACGACGGCGAGGACGTTTTCGAGGTGGACTTGAACGGCAACGGGATTGCGGATCCGGGAGAAGACCTCAACGGAGATGGCTATCTTAACATCGGCAATGGAAATGGCCGGTTGGACATGGCTCTGACCGAGGACTTTAACGGGAACGGGCGTCTGGATCCGGCCGAGGACCTGGACGGCGACGGTGAGCTGGACGGCGGCCGGTTGATCACCGACAACACCATCACGCGAAACACCGGCGCGGGGATCGTCGTTACCTCGACCAATAATTCCGATGTCCGGCTGCGATTCACCCGGAACACGATCGGCGATCCGAGCGACCGCTCGACCGGGAACGGTGGTGTTGGGGTGGGACTGTCGGCTGACAGCGGCATTCTGGTGGCCGACTTTGGCTACGTCTTGAACGAAGATCTGGACGAGGATCTGAATGGCAACGGGCTCTTGGATGCGGGTGAGGACGTCAACGGCAATGGCGTTCTCGACACGCCCAACGGGCAGCTTGACGTGGTGATGGACGCCAGTGGGGCCACCGTCTACACGGAAGATGCGAATGGAAACAACGTGCTGGACGTTCCGAATCCCGACGATGGGAACAAGATTGTTGCCAATCGAGGGGGCGGGATATCGATCGACCTGACGGGGACCGCGATCGCTACGATCAATATGGTGAACAACACGATCGTCGGTCTCGGCGGCGGCGACTTGACCTTCCTCGTAAACGGAGACACCACCGGCCAGCCCTTCTCGATTGCGAACACCTCGGTGGCCGGGCAACGTGTGAGCCGATTTGTCTGGGATATCTCCCCGGCCGGTTTGGAATTCAACACGGATCCGGCGACCGGCGGCGTGCCCTTTGCTCCCGTCAGCGGCAGCGACCTTGTGACCGGTTTGACGGAAGTGAACGGGTCAGGGCCCCCGTTCTCCGTCGCGAACCTGGCGACACAGGTCGCTTTCGCCTTCAACAATTTCGATGCCAGACCGAACGAGGATGTCAATCGCAACGGAACGCTGGATCCGGGTGAGGACGCCAATGAAGATATCAATGGCAACGGCGTCTTGGATGCCGGCGAAGATGTCAATGGCGACGGCTTCCTGAACGTCGGCAACGGCAACGGCATTCTGGACCAGACGGAAACATTCGGCTGGCAGATCGACGTGAACGGCGCCGGAGCGAATCCGACGCAAATTTTCGGCAACCAGTTGGCGGATTCGCGGGTTACGGTGAACTTCTCCAGCGGTCAGGTCTCGCGTGGGGCCCTGCAGATCGAAGACCGAAACGGCAACGGCGTCCTCGATCCGGGCGAAGACCTGAACGGCAACGGCGTCCTGGACGCTCAGCTTTCCGCCCTGGTGCTCGACACCCACAACCTGGGCACGGCCGACGGAGTCCGAATCCATCTGGAAGATCAGGCGGTGCTGCGGACTTCAAGGTTTGAGGGCAACGCGATCATCGATCATGGCGGAACCGGCCTGGACGTCCAAGTCCGCACGAACGCAACCGTGGAGAACCTGATCGTCCGGAACAACGTCATTACCGGCAACGGGCTCGGCGATGGCACCAGTGCGCTGGGCAGCGGTCTGCGGCTGGCCACGGCCAACAGCATGCCCGATCCCGTGCTGGGACTGCCTCCGGCGACGATCACCGCTCGCATCGAGAACAACCGTTTGGACGACAACGCCGGCAACGGAGTGCTGGCTACCGCCGATACGGGCGAGATCGTCCTGACGCAGATCGATCGCAACACGATGCAGCGTAACGGAAACGCCGTGTCGCTGGCGGTCTCGTCCAACGGCACGATCGAGGCCCGCGTGACGAACAACACGATGGACAACAGCACGGGCAACAGCCTGTCGGTCACCGCCGACGGCGGCGTGCTCACGCTGAACGAGGTCAGCTATAACACGATGACCGGCAACGGTGGTGACGGCATCTCGCTCACCGCGTTGAGGGGCGGTGCTATCAACATCCCCGATTCGGAGGATGCCAACGGTAACGACGCCCTTGATCCCGGCGAAGATGTCAACGGGAATGGATTCCTCGACCGCGGCTTGATCCACAACACGCTCAACAACAATGCGGGCAACGGGATTCTGATGACCGCCGACAACGGCACACTCAGCCTGAGCACGGTGGCGAACAACACCATCACCCGCAACATTGCGGGAACGGGCGGCATCGTCATTGACGCCACAGACGCCGTGGTGACCGGGACCTTCATCGGGAACATCGTGACGGGCGATCCGGTTAACAATCCGAGCGAAGACACGAATGGCAACGGTGTCCTCGATCCCGGTGAAGACACGAACGGCAACGGGCTGCTTGACACCGGCACCGGTCCCGGCTTCAGCATGACGGCGACCGGGACGTTCGGCGGACCAGGCAGTACTTTCGACATCACCGTCGGCGGTCCTGATGAAGGCGACGGCAATATCTTTGCGTCGAACACGGGCGCGGGCATCGCCTTCATCGTCCGGGACACGGCGACCGGGACGTTCCGCATCTTGAACAACACCATTACCGGCACGGTCAACGACAACGATCCCCGAACTGACTTCGACGGCGAAGGCATCCATGTGGGATTGCGTGGCACGACGATCGTACGAGAAGCCAGCGCCTTGCTGATCAATTCCGAAATCCGAGGAAACACGATCGGCGACGCCACCAGCGCCACGCTCGGCAACGTAGGCGGCATTGTCGTCTGGACGCAGGAAGACACAACGCTGCAAAACTTTGAGATTGCCGACAACCTGATCGCCAACAACCGCCGCAGCGGCATCTTCTTCAATCGCATCGACGATTCGGTTTTGAACAACATCACGATCTCCGGCAATACCATCGACAGCAACTCAGGTGAAGACCTGAACGGCAACGGTGTGCTGGACCCAGGCGAGGACGTCAACGGCAACAGTTCCTTGGACGGAGCCGGCATCACGATCAATGCGGCCAACGGCCGGCTTGATCTGCTCGACTTCGTCATCGCGGAAAATACGATCACGAACAACACGCTCTTCGGCATCCATCTGCGGACCGAATCCGACGCGATGCTTCACACGGACATCCGATTCAACACGATCACTGGCAACGCCGACACCGGGATTCAGACGGATGGTCTCGAAAACGTGATCAACGATCTGGAGTCGCAGAGCGGTACGTGGGTTGGCAACCTGATCGCCGACAACGCCGGTCACGGTATCCAGATCAACGCAGTCACCGGAACGGCGAGTCCGTTGATCATCGGTCAGGTCGGGACGGATCCCACGACCGGCCGCAGTCTGGGCAACGTGATCGATATGAACGGCCGCGATGGTGTTGAAGTGAACGCGGGCGGTTCCTTCGAGCTGAACAACAACACCATCACCCGCAACGGGTGGGCCGTGGTGGGAGATAACCGTCAGGGCGGCGGCGTGGATGTGAACGCCGTCGGGGTCGGAACCATCAGCATGCGGATGGTCGCGAACACGATCGAGAACAACCGAGGAGACGGCCTCGAGCTGCAAACGGGCGGCACGGTCAACACGGTCGACGGCACAACAACGACGACCGTCATCTCCACTGGCGACTCGGTCACCGCCCTTGGCAATACGATCGACTTCAACGACGGGCGCGGCGTGGACGTGCTGAACGCCGGCGATTCGGTCAGCTACATCCGGTTCGGCGACGGTACGGCAGAAGGCGCCAACAACATCGTCTCCAACGGCGGAATCGGCTTCTACGTGGTCCAGACAGCCTCGATCAACCAGACCCAAGACGTGGCCGCTGATGTGGACCTGCTCAGCGACGGAACCCTCGACCGCAGCCCCGACATGGTGCTCGACATCAACCGCAACCGCATTACCGCCAACAACAACGAGGGCGGCACGCCTCCGGGCGTCGGCACAGGATTTGACGGTGGCGGTCTGGTCTTGCGAGTCGGCACGAGCAACAGCAGCCGCAGCTTCACCGGCGCCGACGCTACGGGCGATATCTTTGGCGACGGTTCCGGCATTGGCGATCCTTCCGGTAACGGTGTCGGGTCCAACAGCGGCGATTTGTTCGCGGGCAACGGTCGCGTCAACGCTCGGGTCGTCAACAACACGTTTGGTGGCAACCTGGGCGAGGACGTCTACATCGAGTCGTTCGTCTCGACGGTCGATCCGCCGGTCACCGCGGGAACCTGGGACGACATGCAGTTCACGATCATGACTTTCCGCCGCGATCCACTGGCTCGCTTGAACTTGGTCTTCCGTGGCAACACGGGCGATTCGATCGACCTGACGCGCGGCGAGATCGAGCGGACGAACGCCCCGGGCAGTTCGAACGTGACCGGAGCCTACTACCAGACGGCCGAGCCGGACTTCAAATCGCGCGAGAACAACAAGGCCGCTCCCAACCCGCCGGGACCGTTTGATCCGGGTGGAAACCGCCGACGCAACGCCCAGCGTATCGCCGGCCGCGATATCCTCCCGCCAAACACCGGCCCCGATATCGGTCCGACAGGTCTGGGCATCTTCGAGTACGACGGTATCGGAGCGAGCACATTCCGCGTCGAAGCTGACTTCGACACCGCTGGCTTCGCGGCAGGCATCGGCTTCATCCTGGACGGCCCGTTGCCACCGTTCCTGTCCGGCAACGCCAACGGCGTTCCCTTCGATCCGCCGATCCTGATCGGCGAAGAACCTTTCGGCTGGGGCGCCGTCGCTCCGGGAACCTTCACCTTCCCCGACTACTTGTTCCCGTAAGCCGACAAGCCAACGCTTGAGACGGCGTGATGCGAGAGCAGCCGCGATCAGAAGTCGCGGCTGCTTTTTCGCGCGACCTTCAACGCCGGCCGGGTGCGACCCTCACCGGCCGCCGAAGCTTCCGCAAGGAGCCGCCGCGTTTACTGCAGCGTGAAATCCGGCAGATGCACGATCTCGCCGCCGCGCATCGCCGATTGATGGGCGCACAGACCAACGCACGTCCAATTGGCGGAAATCACCGCGTTCGGCCACGGGTCGCGGTCTTCGATCAAAGCGGAGACAAACTCGTGGGCCAGGTGCGGGTGTGAGCCTCCATGGCCACCTCCTTGAATGAACGACCGATGTTCCGCATCCTGGATCGTCGAGGTGAACGGCCGGATCGGCTCCGGCAGTAAATGAGCGTAATCAGGCACTTTGATCCGTTCCGGAATCTCCGGTTCGGGTTTCTTGGCCGTGTGAATGACGTGCTCTTCCCCTTCGATCAAAGCCCACTCAAAGCTCTTTTTCGTGCCGTACACGTCGAAGCTTTCGCGGTACTGCCGAGCGGTATCGAACAGAAACCGCCAAATGTGGGCGGCGATGTCCGAATCCTTGATCTTGATGTGGCAGCTTTCCACGGCGAAAGGATTCCCGGACTTCTGAGCGATCCGCTCGTTGACCCTTCCCGAACCAAAGCAACTGACGTACTCCGCCCGGCCGTCGACCAGCCCCAAGACCGGGCTCACCACGTGTGTTGCGTAATGCATAGGGATCATTCGCTCCCAGTATTCCGGCCAGTCTTCCATATCCTGCGGATGGCTGGCCTGCATATATTGGATCTTTCCCAGATCGCCTTTTTCGTATCGTTCCTTGATAAACAAGAACTCGCGGCTGTAAACCACTGTTTCGGCCATCATGTATTTCAGCCCGGTCTGTTGGACCAGCTCGACGATCTGCTGGCACTCTTCGATCGTCGTCGCCATGGGGACTGTGCACATCACGTGCTTGCCAGCCTTCAGCGCGGCGATCGACATGGGCGCGTGGTCCGGAATCGGCGTGTTGATGTGAACGAAATCGACCTCCGGATCGGCGAGCACATCTTCGTACTTCGTGTAACGCCTCTCGATCCCGAACGCATCTCCGATCCGGTTCAGCTCGGTTTCGTTGCGGCGGCAGATGGCATACATGTTCGCATTGGGATGACGCTGGTAAATGGGGATAAACTCTGCCCCAAAGCCCAATCCGATGATCGCGACATTGACTTTTCGCTCAGCCATGACCAACCCCCTTTCCAACCGACGTGCCCGACAAACAAGTGATACTTCCCCAGCCCCGCTTCGTAACCGTTCTTAAGCGAGACGCAGCGCATGACCGCAGCCCGCGCTGCCAGCATCGCTGAGGTCCCCTCGTGGCCCGCGCCGCTGCATCGACTCACCCGAGGACAACCGCAAGACGTTGAACACGAACTGGCAGATTCGCCACCTCGATGTGACTCCCGTGGTGGCCGCGGAGCACGCTCTTTTCCACACCGTGAACGGTCGCCGCGTTTCGAACCGTGCAGAGCGTGTCGCAACTGGTCCCACTCAGGGTACCACGTGCGCCGGGAAAGGCAACGTCGGAACGAAAAGGCAGGTCGAGCGCGCTGTGGGAATCACGCCGGGTGGTGACGACGTCCGGTCCCGAATCGAAGTGACGCCATGGGAAGTGCCCCCGGACACTGCAGGCGGTCAGCCCGAGAATGGGTCAATTCGCGCTAAACAGCGGAGGTGAGATTTGAATGGATCGGCCGGCACGGAGTTGGCGGAGCTGGCCGCGCAGCAGCTCCAGCACCCGATCGCTGCGCAGGTCGACGTCGCATTCGGCGAGCAACTCGCGGCGCGTCGATCGATCCAATACCAGCGCCGGCGCCATCAGATCGCACAGTTCCCCCAAAGGAAGGTTTTCCATTGTGAACTGATACAAGAAAGGCACTCCGATGGTCTCGCTCAGCAACTGCCGGAACAGCGCGATCAGCTCGTGAGCCCGATGGACTCGGTCAATGACCGGATGGCGAGCGTAGAAATCTGGGCGTGCCTCGATCCGAGCATACCAGTGCGGAGGCCCGTCGTCGGCCTCACGGCCGCCGCTGCAGCCCTCGAAATCGGCGAGCACGTACCCTCGCGATACACCTCGGAGGATAACCACAACGCGCGCGGACTCGATAGGCTGGCACACTTCCACGCGAGCGATACAAACCGCTCTCGAAACCGAATCCGCTAGCACGGAGTCGTCACCCGCGACGGCAACCGCTAGCCACCCCCCTTGCTTCGACGCGGACTGGAGCAGTTGAACTCGCTTGCGTCCCGAAAACTGAAGAGGAAGCAGATTATGCGGGAGCAGGAACCGGTCAGTGAGCCGGAGGACCGGGGCCTCTTCCAGAACCTTTGGCAATGTCGTCCCGAACTCGGCCGTTCTACTCACGATTCCCCCTTGTCGTATGCAAGTAGATTTTCACAGTTGGTCCCGGACGATCCGCCGGTGGGTCGTCCCGTTCACATCGAACTTCGCGCAGCCAAGCTCGGCAGCGATCCAAATCTTCCAAGAACCGCCGCAGGTCGATTCCCCTGTACCGCGGCGGGTACGCCCTGAGCTTCGCGCAAGCGGCTTCGAACATTCGAGCCGCGCCGCCCAGGTTGTTATTCTCGAGGTGAAACATCGCCACGGCAGCTTGAATCAATCCCTGATAAAACGAACGCTCCTCGCCGAAAGTCTCCGTCCAGAGCTCTTCGAGTACGTCGTGGCACTCGAAGTACCGTCCCTCATTGAACAGCCGAACGCCTTTCTGGTATTCCTTCGGACACAACGCCTCCATGTCCGCCTCCTGACTGGTCCCGATCGACGGGATTCCTGGGATCATTTTCCCTGCTCGGTCCGCCTTCCTTTGCGATTGCGGGCACGTACCGTATCATGAGGCATCATGTTCCCGCGAGGGGTACTACCGCCAGCGCGGCGGCCCCATCTTCTGTCGCGGCTTTTGGGTTAACATCTTCGATTCTACGCACGGGCTGCAAGACGAGTCTACGAAAAACTTGCGCGGAGAGATCAACAAGCCCATGTCTCCATCCGATTCTGCCAATGACCTTGTTGCCAAAAAGAAACATGCTCGCAAAATCGTTCAGGCTCTCCGGAAGGCGTATCCGGATGCGACCTGTGCGTTGCACCATTCCACTCCGTTCGAGTTGCTCATCGCAACGATTTTGTCGGCCCAATGCACCGACGAGCGGGTTAACCAAGTCACGCCGAAGTTGTTCGCCAAGTATCCGACGCCGCAAGCGCTGGCGGCCGCTCGGCCGTCGGACCTGGAGCGGCTCGTCAAGTCAACCGGATTCTACCGAGCCAAGGCCAAGAGCCTGCGGGAAGTGTCCCGAGCGCTGGTGGAACGATATGGCGGTGAGCTACCTCGCACGCTAGAAGAGCTGGTGGAGTTGCCAGGCGTCGGTCGCAAAACGGCCAACGTCGTGCTGGGGACGGCCTTCGGGATTCCGAGCGGGATCGTGGTGGACACTCATGTCAAACGGATCAGCCGGCTGCTCGGCCTGACCACAAATACGAATCCCGACCGGATCGAACAGGACCTGATGCAGGTCCTTCCGAAAAAAGAATGGATTGCCTTTCCTCACCGCTTGATTCATCACGGTCGCCAGGTCTGCATCGCTCGCCGGCCACGGTGCTTGGAATGTCCTTTGCTGAAAGTCTGCCCGCGCGTCGGGTTGCCTCCGCTGAGGGAGGAGGGCTCCTGAGCCGGGAGGCGCCCGGTCGAGCCGGGTCGCTGGCTGCTTGCATCGCCGAACGCTTCCCTTTACCTTGTGAAGCGTCGAATGCTTTTCTCAGCACCAGGGAGCTCCGACGTTTTTTCCTGCGGATCCGGCGGATGGTGTTAGCCGAGAAGGACCGTCTCGGGCCTCCAAGTTCTCGTTCCGCAGGAACGGCGGTGCCCGTCGCCGGCCCCCAGAGGGCGCTTGCCTTTTTCGGCACGAGGAAGGCCTCTCTCCGACACAGGAAGACCCAAACCGATGATACTGAGCGGAAACGAGATCAAAGCCCAATTGGGCAAGAAC
>JAADHY010000513.1 GCA_013151585.1 Planctomycetota bacterium | reverse complement strand
GCAATATAGATTCGATCGCACGACGCCGTCGGAGAAACAAATGGACGTCGGGTTGCGAGGCTGCATTGTCAAGGACGGCAAAGGGCGACAGAGTCGATCACCTCACCGACGGGAGGACGAAATGCCATGACGTTATGTTCCCGACGCGCCACCGGTAGCCGGTGCAAATGGTGTCCCTTGGCCGACCGCCGGAGCGCCGTGACGTCGCGTTAGCGACGCCGTGCCGGTAGCCGGGCGTTTCAACCCCCGGAGATGGGGCAGAAACACAGAAGACGCATCGCGTTAGCGACGCGGTCAAAACGTTCCACAACAAAGAAACACACAACAACGAACACGACCGGAGAACGAGCGCATGAGCGTGAGACCTGACCAATTCGTGGAATTCTTCCGCGAAGTCTACCGCGACCCGCAATCCGGGCAAACGTTCGATCCGTTTCCGTGGCAGATTCGGCTGGCTGAACGTGTGTGTGAGCCCAAATCCCAGAACGACAAGGGAAACGGCACTGCCCCCTGGCCCGACGCTCTGGCCTTGCCCACCGCCAGCGGCAAGACCACATGCATAGACATCGCCGTGTTTGCACTGGCGTGCCAGGCGGACCTGCCCACGAGCCGGCGAACTGCGCCGCGACGGATTCTTTTTGTGGTCGATCGGCGCGTGATCGTGGACGAAGCGTACCGGCACGCAGTAGAGCTGGCTAGAAGGTTGCATAAAGCCGCTGGCGGCATCCTGAAAGCGGTGGCCGACGCGCTCCGCGGGATCGCCGGTTCCGACACACCGCTCACGTGTCATCAGCTCCGCGGCGGCATGTACCGCGACGACGCCTGGGCGCGCTCGCCCGCTCAGCCCTGCGTGATCGCCAGCACGGTGGACCAGATTGGCTCACGTTTGCTGTTCCGTGCCTACGGCCGGTCGTTCAAGTCGTGGCCGGTACACGCCGGCTTAGCCGGTAACGACTCGCTCATCCTGCTCGACGAAGCTCATTGTGCCAATCCGTTCCTGCAGACGGCCAAAGCTATAGCTCGCTATCGACGGCCGCCGTGGGCCCACGAGCCGCCAGGCAGTCCCTTTCAGGTGGTTGTGCTATCCGCTACGCCGCCGGCCGACTGCGGCGAGGTGTTCAGCGCCGGTGAGCAAGACCGCAACCACCCCGTACTCGGTCCGCGGTTGAGCGCTTCAAAACCAACTCGTCTGGTCGTGGCGACCAAAGCGAAGGGCTCGGCCGCCTTGCGGGAATTGGCCATCACTTTGGCCGAGCAAGCCATCGAACTTCTCGGCGAGCAGCGCCAGGCTATCGCCGTCATTGTGAACCGCGTTCGCACTGCCTGCCTGATTGACGAACTGCTCGCTGCGATGGCCAATCCAGACGCAGCGTCAAAACTATTCGACAGCCGCACCATCAAACGTCTTCGCAAAGCTTTAGTTCAAAAGGGCGTCGAGGAATTCGACCACGTGTTAATGACCGGTCGAATGCGGCCTATCGACAGGCAGGACGTGACGGACGTCTGGCTCGAACGTCTGAACGCTGGCCGCGTCGGCGCCCGGCAACTTGATCGTCCTGTGTTTGTCACAGCCACGCAGTGTTTGGAAGTCGGTGCGAACCTGGACTTCGACGCCATGGTCAGCGAAGCGGCAAGCCTGGACGCGTTGCGACAACGCTTCGGACGGCTCAATCGCATGGGCCGGTCGATCGAAGCGGCGGGAGCGATCGTCATCCGTCAAGACCAACTGCAGGCGAAAGAGCCGGATCCGATTTACGGGGAAGCTCTGGCGGCGACCTGGAAGCAATTGAACGAGTGGGCGGACGACGGGCTAGTTGACTTCGGCGTCATGGCGATCGAGGCTCGCTGGCAGGAGCTTACTGATGAGACACGATCGAGGCTGGTTCCTGCCGCACCAAACGCGCCGATCATGTTGCCTGCCCACATCGACTGCTGGGTCCAGACGTCGCCGGAACCGGAGCCGACACCGGACGTATCCATCTTCCTGCACGGTCCACAACGCGGCGCGCCTGAAATACAAGTGTGCTGGCGAGCGGATCTGCAGGACCATAGCAAGTGGCCGTGGGCCAACGACACCAGCGACGCAGCCACCGAGTTCGAGCGCAATGTGATCGACGCCGTTTCTCTCTGCCCACCGACGACGCTCGAATGCCTCACTGTGCCTCGGCACCTGTTCCTCCGTTGGTGGATCGAGATGGCCGGCGAAGTGGCGGATGAACTGACCGATGTGGAATCGTCGGGCGCCGAGGTGGAAGCCGACGAGCGGCGACAAAAGCGGGCTGTATCTGGCGCGGCCCGCGCGATAGCCGCTTGCTACGCGATCCGCGAGACCTCCGGCCCGGCGACACCGTTGTGTTGCCCAATAGCATCGGCGGCTGGGACGTGCTCGGGCACGTGCCGCTTAAACCGGGAGAATCGATCGACGTGGCCGAACGCTGCCATTGGGAAGCTCGGCGCAAGGCAGTCCTGCGGCTTCGGACCGATTGGCTCGATCGCTGGCCAGAGACCGAAAGCGGAGCACGCGAAGCGATCAAAGACGCCCTCAAGCAGCTCGCCGACGACCCGGATGCCATGCCTGAGCGCGAGCAATTGCTGGAATGGCTTCACGAGATCGCCGCCCAAGATGCTGCACCGGGCTGGCTACGCGATGCGATCTTGCACGGCCTGCCGCCGGCGTCTCGACCGGAGCTGTTACTTCACCCATTCGGTGGCTTGGTCATACGCGGCCGTATACGAGTACTGCCGGCCGACCGCGAGCTGACGGCATCGGAAACATTCACCACGGAAGACGACACGGCATCGGCGACGGAACGAATTACTTTGGAGCAGCATGGCCACGCGGTGAGTAAACGAGCACGACGTTACGCGGAGCTTTGCGGTTTGGATCGGCCGGTCGCCGCGACACTTGAGTTGGCCGGACGGCTGCACGACCTGGGCAAGGCCGACCGGCGTTATCAGGCGTTTCTGTTCGGTGGGAACCGGCGGGTGGCCGAGCTGGCCGGCGACGTCTTCGCCAAATCGGCTAGCCTGCGTGATAACCGCCGAAGCTACGACGACGCCTGGACCGCTGCAGGCTTGCCCGATCACTTCCGGCACGAAATGCTGTCCATGCAGCTTGTGGAGCAGTGTGAAACGCTGATCGAGGCGTTGGTCGGCCGCTCATTGCCGTGTGACTACACATCTGCTGACGCGCCCGACGAGGACGCGGCTCCGGCGGAAACGATAGACCGCGACCTACTGCTGCATCTGATTGCCATGCATCACGGCTACGGCCGGCCGCTAGCGCCGGTGGTATTCGATGAGGCCAGTGACAACGAGCTGACACTTTGGCTGCCGGCTGGCAGCGAGCAGATCGAGGTGTCCGGTTCGGAACGTCGCCATTGGCCACCGCCGCACGTGCTGGGCAGTGGCGTTGCGGAACGATTCTGGCGCCTGGTACGCCGCTACGGCTGGTGGGGCTTGGCCTGGCTGGAAGCGATCTTCGTGCTAGCCGACCACCGCACCAGCGAGGCGGAATCAGACACCGTCACCCGACAGAACAAAGGGCAATCGCATAGCCATCGACAGACCGCTGGAGTTGTCTCATGAACGCGAAAGGCAATTCGAGTCTTGAGTTGTCCGGCCTGAATGGATCTAACCTCTTGGCGTTTCTCGCCGCCGTGGGGACGCTCCGCTCTCTTTCGACCGCCTGGCCGGAAGAGCCAGTGCGGATGTATTGGAAACGCAAAGCGGGTTGGTGTCCGGTTATCGTAACTGAGCAGCCGCTCGACGAAGAGACGCTCGTCGCCACCTTGCACCGACGGCTTCGCACGATGCACGACCATCCGGCATTGGCTGTGGACGACAACCTGAAGATACCGCCGGACCGATTCCGACAATACGCCGCCGAGGCTTGCGACCAGGCGCACCGCACGGGCGATCGCACATGGGCCGACTTCGTTGCTGCTTTCGGGTGCGACGTGATCGCACAAGACAAGGTCATCCAGGACACTGCGTTTCGCACCATGAGCGGGGCGGGCCATCAACACTTCTTGAAAACCATGCGCGAGCTGATTGAAGTGACCGAACCGGAACACCTGCGCAAGGCTCTGTTCCAGCCGTGGACGTACGACGACGGCCGGCCCAGCCTGCGCTGGGACCCGGAAGACGACCGCCGCTATGCGTTGCGCTGGAATGAACCCAGCGGCGATCCCATCCGCACGGTCCGCGGCGCGAACCGGCTCGCCATTGAAGCCTTGCCGCTGTTTCCAACCGCACCAGTCCGCTCGTCCCTGGAAACCACCGGGTTCCGTACCGGCGGTAGTCGCGACACCTTCTTTACTTGGCCCATCTGGAGCTGCGCGATTCCAATCGACGTCGTACGTACGCTTCTCGCCATCAAAGAACTGCAACAGGACGACCCCGACCGCCGCAGGCTACTGGCACACGGCGTCGTCGAAGTATATCGCTGCCAGCGCCTGACCATCGGCAAATATCGGAATTTCGCACCAGCCCGGACGGTGTAAACTCGGCCTATCCCCGGCAACGAATCGTTGGGCTACCAACATCTGTTCGTTGTGCGATTGTTCTTTCCGAAGCTTGGAATTGCCCAAGTTATCCATTTTGACGACTTGGGAAGCAAGACAAATTGCTTCTGTGTATCGGCTCTCGCTGGTGCTCCATTCCGCCCTCGCCGGGGCATTCTGCACAAGGGCTGTCATGGTTTGCTTCGATTCATCGTATTACCTGTTGGGAGGAGATTAAACCATTGCAGAAGGAGTGAGTCTGGCTATGGCGTGGAACGAGTTATGGGCCGACCGTGAGAAGGTATCCGAAGCCTCTGACCATCCTCATGTCTTGCTCACGGCTTTGGGGTGCAAGCTCGGCCAGCGACTTATGCATGGGATGGACATACTGAGACGGCAACGCTCCCGCCGTTGGCCTTGATGCGTTTGTTGCCCGAAAGGGAGCGCCCGGATCGAGTGTTGGCGATGGTTACTGCCGGAGCCGAGAAGAATACGTGGCCGGAGTTCAGGGAGGAGACGCAACAAATACTTGGGGTTGTCCCCGAGGCAGCGTCCATTCCCGACGGACGCACGCCGGACGAATTGCGCGAGATCCTGGAACACGTCGCCGGCCAGCTTCCCCCTGGCTGCGATCTCTCGCTGGATGTCACGCAAGGTCTTCGGCACTTCCCGTTCATTGTCTACGCTTTGGCCCTGTACTTGACATCGCTCCGCGGTGTCCGTCTGCGCGGAGCTTATTACGGGATGCTGGAAGGCACTCCGCCCGATCAGCCGGGTCCGATCATCGACCTTCGGCCGCTGCTGGAGCCGCCCGAGTGGTTCCATGCCGTGCGCGTCTTTCGCGACCAAGGGATAGCCCTTCCGATCGCTCGGCTGATCCGGCCGGTGATCGACGGTCTGCGCCGAACGGCTCAGGCTCGAAACAACGATGCTGCGCTGCACCGGCAAGCGAGCGAATTGGAGAAAGCTGCGGTCGCCCTGGAAAGACAATCTTTCGCCTACGGAGTAGGCTGCCGCTGGAGCTGGGCAAGGTGGCACGGGCGGTCGCCGACGCCGTTCCGCGTTTGTCCCGCTCCGAGCCAAGCCGCAGTCTGCCGCTGGTCGTGTCGCTGGCTGACATCGTGGCCGGGACGGCCGAAGCGACCGCGTTCTGCCAACCGCCGCCCTCGAAAGGCGTCTGGAAGGCAGCGATCGCGCTGAACACGCAGGAGTTGGAACGACAAGCACGCCTCATCGACGCCTATCTCGACCGGGGCCAGGTTTCGCTGGCCGTCGGTCTGATGCGCGAATGGGGCGTTTCCTGGGTCATGGGGGAGCGGCCAAACTCAGGACTGGCTGAACTACGAGAAGCAACGAAAGCGGTCCGAGCGCCGGCTCAACGCCGTTCGAGCGCTCCTGCGCGACGATTCCTTCGACCTCAAGACCACGCCAGCTCAGAAAGCATTCGGCGACTTCTGGAACCGGCTGGCCGATGAACTTCGCAACTCACTGATGCATCACGGCATGCGTCCCGAGAGCATGGAGAGGCCACCGGACAGTTTGCAATCGGTGCGCGATTTTTGGAACCGCCTTCGGGCTGGCTGCTGACTTCGCCCCAAGGCAACCGGCCCGGCGTGTTGTTTTCCGCGATCCAAAACGCTTGGCGGGAAGGCTTTCCACCGCAACGCTGGTTGGTCGTCTGCTCGAAGCAGTCGGACAAGACAGTCGACGAGGCCGCTCGTCGCGCCAAGCTCGACGGCCCGTGCGAGCGTTTGATCCTGCAGGATGCCTTTGGCGGCTTTGAGGAGCCCCCCTGGTGGCCCACGCCAGCCACTGGCTCTTGGAGGCCGACACCGTCCCGGCCAACCTCACCGGCGGCGTCACGATCATGGGCATTTGTGTTCAGAATCTGGTAGAATGTGCCCAACGATTGGACCGCCCGGTGCACCGTTTCGCCCTCGTCGACCGCCGCCACCTGACCGAACAAGACGCCGAGCCGTACATCCAAAGCGAATCTCATTGGTTTGATGATAGCGACAACTCAATTGTGTGAAGGGAGCAGGTCATGACACGCAAGGTGGTGCCGTGCCCGAGTCGCCCGGCGGTTCCTTCTTCGCCGCCCGGCTGGAAAAGCGAAACCTACGAGATTCACGTCGTCACGCCCATGTTCGGTGGCGGCGTCGAGCCCGGCGAGCCTGATCCAGTGACGTTGGTCCGTACGACGACGATTCGAGGGCATCTAAGGTTCTGGTGGAGGGCCACTTGTGGGGCACGGTTTCAGTCTGTCGGGGAACTCAGGGCAGCCGAAGTGGCAATCTGGGGCGATACCGAAACGCCGAGTCAAGTGATTGTTGGGGTAGACGTTCTAGCGGCAGAAGAGACGTTGCGATGCGCCCAATACCGTTGGAATCCCCACGCCCGGGGCGGACAGGGAGGACATCAATTGCGTTGGAACGATCCTTTCTCGGGAAGGGATAATTGCCTTCCCTACGTACTTTTTCCGTTTCAGGGTGAACCGCCGGAACCGCGACACGACCAGGATGCACGTCCTAAGAGAGAACCTGCCCCCTTCATAGCAAGTACACGTTTTCGGCTAACTTGCTGTTTCCCTAACGCCTTGGCAAAGGATGTTAGGATTTCACTTTGGGCCTGGTGTAATTTCGGTGGCATAGGCGCCCGGACGCGTCGTGGATGTGGAAGCATATTCTGTTCGGAGTTTGCTCCGCCAAGAGGCGACACGGCGGCAATTGGCGAGTGGTGGTCCAAGGCCTGTAGTCACTTTGCGTCTGAGATCCGAAACAGTCCGAGAGACTGGCCGACCCTGCCGCCAAGGCTCTACGTGGGAAGCGTCCAGGGAACTGTCGCTGCCTGGAAGAAAGCAATCAGTGTGCTACAGCGTTTTCGACAGGGCATAGGAAAAGGTCGAAATGCTGGTACACAGCGTAATCGTCCCGGCCGGTCCCGGTGGCCGGAACCCGAGACGGTTCGCGAGGTTACAGGCCAACGTGCAGCGCGGCACCGACGCCTGCAGCATATACCCAACAACGTTGTGCCACGTGCTGCGATTGGCTTGCCAATAGTCTTCCACTTCAAGGATCGAGGGGACCCTGAAGATGCGACGCTGTACCCGCTGGTGGCAGAAGAGCGCCTATCGCGAATGGCAACGCCATTAATTGTTAAGCCTTTAGCGGTCAGTGCCGAACAAGCTTGTCCCCTCATACTGCGGCTAGTTGCTCCTCGCCCCGAAGGAGCTGTCCTTGTGCAAGAGGACGACGACACGGTGCAAGAGGTACGCCGGTTCAACCTGTCAGCAATCTATTCGGACCGGCTGGGCAAGTACCCTAACTCCCCCATGAGCGGATACGACGACGCTGTTGAGGCACTCATCGACTACGCCGGGAAAAGCGGCTTTCAGGAGATATCCAGATGAACTGGTACTTGCTAGCCCTATCCATTGGTCCGGTCCAAGAATTCATCGCGGCAGCGCGCCGTACACGCGACCTTTGGTTCGGCTCTTTCATGCTTTCGGAACTGAGCAAGGCCGCTGCCAAAGCGATTGCAGACCGGGTAGGGATAGATTGCCTGATCTTTCCAGCGGCAGAGGATGCAACCGATTTGGAGGCCACCCCGCATGGGGAGGAGCCGCGGTTTACCGTAGCGAACATCATCCTGGCCCAGGTCCCGGACAACCCGTTGCCCGAATCGCTATTACAGGAGGCCAAGCACGCCGTGGCCAAGCGATGGCGTTCGTTCGCCGAGGAGGCACGTGCAGCGGCTGGTGACATCGTTCGCGATGAACTGTGGAGAGGGCAAGTCGACGATGTGGTCGAAGTCTACGCCGCTTGGTTGCCCTTCGAGCCCGAAAGCGAGCATGCCTACAAAAACGCTCGGAAGCGACTCATGCGGCTCTTGGAAGGCCGCAAGCGATGTCGCGATTTCGCGCAACCCGAGCCGGAGGCGAACCGACGTGCGCGGCTGCCGAAGTCCTCTTTGGATGGACGCCGGGAGACTGTCTTGATCGACTTGCGTGAGGGCCATGCCTCTGACGACCTCAGGCGCTTTGCCTTCCGGAAGTTGCGATTGCAGGAAGGCGAGCAGCTCGATGTGGTTGGACTCACGAAGAGGCTCGCCCACGGAGCTCGCCCTTACCCGTCCGTTGCGCGCATCGCGGCAGATCCTTGGTTACGTCGGATTGCACGATGTGCCGAACAGGACACGCGGGTAGCCGAAGCTTTCGATGCGCTAAAGCAAGCTTGCGAGAAACTGGGAACCGATATCATTCGTTGCATTGATCCTTCTAGGTTCCCTGCGTACCGCGACTTTCCATTCGAGGGGACAGCCGTGTATCGCACGCGATACGCCAGCCTCGCGGACGAGAGCCAGGTCAATCGTGAGAGGCTTGAACGCCTTGCCCGGGCCGTCAGAAAACTCTCCGATCCTCCTGACTGTGGTGGCTTAGGCTTCGGCGCCCCCTCGCCTTATGTAGCGATACTGGTTGCTGACGGAGACCATATGGGACGACTCATTGCAGAGATGTCCACTGCCGAAGAGCATCGAGCTTTCTCGCAGCGTCTGGCCCAGTTTGCCGCCCGAGTGAGACAGATTGTCGCTGATCACAACGGCGCCTGCATTTATGCCGGTGGCGACGATGTGTTGGCATTGCTGCCGGTCGACAAATGTTTGCGGTGTGCCCGAAAGTTGCGAGATGACTTCCAAGTCAGTTTGCAGCAGTTCGGCAACCCGACTTTCTCCGTCGGCGTGGCCATCGGCCACTTCCTGGAGCCGCTGGAAGACTTGCGGGCCTATGGTCGAGCGGCGGAACAGCGGGCCAAGGGCCCTACGCCTGGCGTGGCCGAGCGGGGCATCCACGCCCAGCGCAACGGGCTCGCTGTTTTCGTCCATCCCCGGAGCGGTGTCGCGTTCGGCATTCGCGAACAGTGGCAGGCGGGCCAAGAGTCCATCGACGAGCGGCTACAGCATTGGGCCGAACTGTTTTCTTCGCATGCTCTCCCACACAAGTTTCCTTACGATCTGAGGCGTCTCGCAGACCAATACCACGGTTGGCGACATGGTGGCGCGCTGGTCAAAGCCTTGCAGGCCGATGTGCAGTTGTTGCTGTCGCGCAAGGAAACCAAACTCACCGACGCAGATCGCCAGTGGTTGAACGACCGGTGCGCCACTGTGGAAGAGGCCGCCGGCGCACGCCGTTTGGCTGACGAGATGCTGGTCGCTTCCCACATTGGCCAGGTACTTGGGCAGGCCCGACGGACGCCCGAAACGACGCCCCGACTCGTGCCAGTACAGGAGGCATCAGGATGACTTGTTACCTTGCGATCACACCGAGAGATCCCATCATCGCTCGTGACGGCCGGCCCTTCGGGCGCGGGCAAGGTGTTCGAATGCGATCGCTCGATTGGCCTCTTCCCTCCGTGCTGGCCGGCTCGCTGCGCACTTTGCTCGGCAAGCAGACGCCGTCGGGCTTTTGCCCGGAGACAGTTGAAAAACTAAAAAGCTTGGCCATAGCGGGTCCGCTGCCAGTTGTGAATGGACGACTCTACCTGCCAATTCCCGCCGATCTTGTGGTGCGCGCACGTGGACACGGCGAAGAGGCATGTTTAGCGGCCAGGCCGAGCGAACTGCGCTCGGGCGAGGGTTGCGACTTACCCGCGCCGAGCCTGCGCCCCGTTCTCTTGCCTCTCGCTGACAAAGACGAAGACTTTAAGCCGGCTCGTGTGGACGGGTTTCTTTCCATCGAGAAAACAGTTGAATGGCTACGCTCTGGTAAAGGGGAAGGGTTGTCGCTTGAGTGGAATTGGGAAAAGGGGCCGCCTCGGCTTGTCCTGCCCGACGGCCTTAACGCTCTTGATAAAGACGAACGCGTCCATGTCCACATTGATCCACATCGTGGGGCGGCCTCTGAGTCTGAACTGTTCATAAGTGTGGGCGTCGACTGCAACTTGGCTGGCGGTCGAGCAAGGCACCATGAAGTGATAGAGGTGGCCGCACGCGTATCCCATGATGAGCCCTTTAAGCAACAATTAGACCAGTTGGACCACTTGCATCCGTTCGGTGGCGAACGCCGCTTGGTACGCTGGAAACGCACCGAAGATCTCGCGGAGGCTTGGAGTTGCCCCAAAGAGTTAGCTGATCTGCTTGCCACCGCAAGCAAAGTCAGACTCGTACTCGCAACACCAGCGATCTTCGCCGACGGGTGGAAACCCCGCTGGTTGCAGTCCACTGACCACGGTCTGATCGGCACGGTGCCCAACACATCAGTCAGATTGCGGCTTATTGCCGTATCCAGCAGCCGATGGCAGCCGGTTTCTGGCTGGTCTTTAGAGAGGGGCCGCGTCGGGCCGAAACCGATCTGGCGACTTGTTCCCTCAGGTGCCGTCTACTTCT
>JAADHY010000514.1 GCA_013151585.1 Planctomycetota bacterium | reverse complement strand
ACCGCTCGAGCTTACTACTGCGGTCACCTGGGAAAGTACGTGCCAGGCAAGGCGATGGTGTTGGTCATCCGGGCCGGCATGATGCGGCGAGAGGGCGTTGGGTTGGCGGCCGGCGCCTTGACGGCGACCTACGAAACGCTTTTTCTGATGGCGGTGGCGCTGCTGGTGGCGGCCAGCCTCTCGCCCTTGTTCTTTCCCTCGATCCCCCGGAACGACCTACCGCCGATGCTGACCCTGGTGCGCGACCACGCCTGGATCGTGCCGGTGGTGGTTCTGGCCGCGACTGCGGTCGCCTTGCCGGTCGTCTCGCGGCTTTTGTCCCTTTTGGCATGGAAGGCCACGCCAGCGGATTTCCGCGAGAGCCAGCCGACAGACGTGGGCTTGATCCCGACGCGTTTGCTCTACGAAGGTGTCCTCGCATTCGCATTGGCGTGGGCGTGCCACGGGCTGAGTTTGGGGCTGACGGTTCGCTCGTTGGGCGCCACCTGGAACTGGGAAGACTGGCCGGTGTGGACGGCGGCCGTTTCGCTGGCCACCTCGATCGGCTTTCTGGCCGTCTTCGCGCCCGGCGGCTTGGGCGTGAGAGAGGGGCTGCTGATCGAAGCGCTGAAGACCAGCGTCGGCGGCCCTCAGGCCGTGCTGGCGGCCGTGTTGCTGCGAGCCGTTTGGCTGGTGACTGAAATTCTGGTCGCAGTCGGTCTATATTACACGGGGAGCGGAGGCAAGGAGGCAACCCAGGCAGAGGCCGTGCGCGAACACCAGAAAACGCCCCGGTCGTGAGTCGCGCAACTTGGGGGACCGACGAGTATGCTGTCGATTGTCATTCCGGTGTTGAACGAACGCGAAAGCCTGGCTCAGTTGCACGCTGAAATCTGCCAGACATGCCAGAGTCATGGCATCAAGTTTCACATCATCTTCGTCGACGACGGATCGACGGACGGGTCGTGGGAGGAAATCCGCCGGCTGGCGGAATCCGACGACCGCGTCCGAGGAGTGCGGCTGCGCCGCAATTTTGGCAAGGCGGCGGCGTTGATGGCCGGGCTGAAGGCGGCCCGCGGCTCGCTCATCATGACGATGGATGCCGACCTGCAGGACGATCCGGCCGAGATTCCGAACTTGCTGGCGAAGTTGGAGGAAGGTTACGACGTTGTCAACGGCTGGAAGCGTCGGCGTCTGGACCCGTGGCACAAGGTCTATCCCAGCAAGGTTTTCAATTGGATGGTCAGTCGGCTGACGGGTTTAAAACTGCACGACCACAACTGCGGACTGAAGCTGTTTCGCGCCGAGGTCGCGCGGGAGCTGCGCATCTATGGAGAGCTGCATCGATTCATTCCGGTGTTGGCTCATGCGCGCGGCTTCCGGGTCACGGAGATTCCCGTGCATCATCGGCCAAGGCAGTTCGGCCGATCGAAGTACGGCGTCCGCCGGTTTGTCCGCGGATTTCTGGATTTGCTGACGGTCGTTTTCTTGACTGGATTTGGTCAGCGGCCATCGCACATGCTCGGGGCCGTCGGCCTGTTCTTCTTCTTGCTGGGTTGCGCCGGACTGGCCTATCTGGCGGTGTATTGGGTCGTCAAAATGAGTTCCGGCGTCGACCCGCACATCGGGACGCGGCCGTTGTTGGCGTATTCGGTGGCGGCGGCCTTGCTCGGAGCGCAGGCGATCTCGCTGGGGTTTTTGGCCGAGCTGATCGTGGCCTACACGGGGCGCGAGTCGGACGCCTACAGCGTGGCCGAACGAGTCGGTCGGGAGTCGGATGACAACTGAATCAGACGACAGGCAACTTCGCCGAAGACAGGCGGAGTTGGAGCCGCTTTTGTCCTCGCGGCAGCACAGTGGTCTGGTCATTTTGGGACGTAACAACGAAAGGAAAGGGAAGATGGCTCAGGAAGCAACGGCGGTCGATTACGGCCCGTTGTCCGGCTTGATCGGACGGTGGGAAGGCGATAAGGGGCTGGACGTGGCCCCTGAACCGGATGGTTCCGAAGAGAGTCCTTACTACGAAACGATCCTCTTCGAGCCGATTGGCACGGTCACGAATGCGGAACGCCAGACTCTTGCGGCAGTGCGGTATCATCAGGTGGTCCGGCGGAAGTCTGACGACGAAGTGTTCCACAATGAAACCGGCTACTGGTGTTGGGATGCCGCGAGCCGAACGGTGATGGTTTCCTTTGCGATTCCCCGCGCGGTCTGCGTCATCGCCGGCGGGCAGGTGGCGGGCCGATCCGGTCCGGACGAAGCGACAGTGATTGAGGTGGCCGCGCACGCCGACGAGGGCGACTGGAGGGTTATCCAGTCGCCGTTCATGAGTGCCAACGCCCGCACGATCGAATTTCGTCGTCGGCTGAGTTACCGGGAAGATTCCCTCATCTATTCGCAGACGACCATCGTGGATATTTACGGGAAGCGGTTCGAGCACACCGACGAGAACGAGCTCCGCCGCGTCGCCACCACGACCGACGCTTCAGGAACCGTCAGAGAATAGGTCGTGCGGCCCACGATGTAAGATGGGCTTTCGAGCCCGTGCAAAAAGCGACGGACAGGAATGCCCATCCTACAAAATGGGCACGTTGTTCTCTCCCTAACGGATGTGACAAGGCGAACTGGCGGCGGCAGGCTTCGGAGGAGCGTCGGAGACCCCGGCGACGTGCAGCGGCAAAATGGCGAAGCCGAACCGGTAAGGTTGGGCGCCGGACAAAGTGTACTGCGGATGAGTGCGAGCGCCCCAACTGTTATCGCCGCCGACTCCGTGCAACTTCCAATCAACGAAGACGGTATTGAACTCGCGGCGAGGCAACTCATACGGATGCGTCGCCGACTCCAGGTCGGCCAAAGTGAACGGCCAGACGCTCACGCTGAGCGGCTGAAGTCCCTCAATCCGCAGTCCGACTCCCGAGGCGTCGGTGAGCGCCATCCACCGGACGTCGGTCCGATTTCCAGTGTCTTGGGGTCTCACGTAGGGAAAGACCATTTCCTCGACGGAAGAGCTGTAGATTCCGATCTCGGCTCCGGTTTTGCGGTCCCAATACGTCTCGTGCGGCCCGCGGCCGTACCACTGCACCTGACTGAACCGACGCGGCACGGAGAACGTCATGCCGAAGCGGGGAAGGAGCGGGACGTCGGTCCGATGCGGCTGGTATCGAGCGGTGACGACGACGCGACCGGTTCCGTCGATGTCATAGGTCAGCGTGTAGTCTGCCTCGCCGACTGGCAGCCGGAAAAAAGCCGTCACGCGCACGCTCGTTGGTCGCCGCTCGGCCGTGATCTTTTGCAGCGTCCGGTCAGCCGCCGCCCGCCTCCACGCCCCCAGACGCCGAACATAGCCGTTGCGCATCTGGTTATCGTTGGGAACTTTCCAGAAGTTCGGCTCCAGCGGAGCGACCAGCAGCTTCGTCCCACCCGCTTCGTATGATCGCAGTTCGCCTCGCCGGCGGCCAATTTCGACCACAAAGCTCGGTCCGACGATTCGGAACGTATCGGGCCTTTCATGGAGCTGCGGCGGCCCGAGGCGGCGAGACGCGGTCCGCTTTCGGGCCGTGTCCCCGGGCGGAGCGCCGGGCGACGGAGCCGGACGGACGGCGGCCGACCGTTCAGACGGCGCTGGCAACTTGAACTGGTCCCAAGCGACCCGGAATCCGCGATCCGCCCACGGTTTGTCTTCCGCCAGCAAGAAAGCGATCGTCAACAGATACTCGGCGTCGTCGGCCGAACGACGAAAGGGAATCACGATTTCCCGGCTGCTCCGCGGAGGGACGTTCAGCCGCCCCAGCGAGCCTGACTGCACGAGGCGGCCATTCCGCCGCACCACCCAGGTGGCGTCAAACTCGTTCAAGTTCGTGAAGAAGTACTTGTTCTCCACGCGTACCTTGCCGTCCGCAAGATCCACGAGAGAGACCCGGATGTTCTGGTAAACTTTTTTGACTTCCCAGGCGTGCGGGTTCGGCCGGCGATCGGGATGCACGAGGCCGTTGATGCAGAAATTGCCGTCGTTCGGCTCGTCGCCGAAGTCGCCGCCATACGCGAAGTACGTTTTTTGCGGCCAAAGCCAGCGAAAGGCCGGACGGTGGTTTTCGTGATTCGTGGGGACCGGCCGCAGCAGTCCCTGATCGACCCAATCCCAAATGCAACCACCTTGCAGGGCCGGGTGCGCTTCGATGGCGTCCCAATAGTCCTGCAGGTTGCCGACACTGTTCCCCATCGCGTGCGCATACTCACAGAGGATCAACGGCCGGTCCGGTCGACTGGTCGCGTAGCGCACGATCTTTTCGATGGGAGAGTACATCGGGCAATAGATATCTGTGTTGCGGTCCAATTGAGCGCGTTCGTACTGGACCGGCCGCGATGGATCGCGCTGTTTGATCCAATCGTACGTCGCGTAGAAGTTCACGCCGTTGCCCGCTTCGTTGCCAAGCGACCAGATGATGACCGAGGGATGGTTTTTGTCGCGTTCGACCATGCGCTGGGTGCGGTCCAGGTGGGCCCGCCTCCACGCAGGGTTTTTCGCGAGCGAAGCCGCCCCGTAGCCCATCCCGTGGGATTCGATGTTGGCCTCGTCGATCACGTACAACCCGTACTCGTCGCACAGGTCGTACCAGCGAGGATCGTTCGGATAATGGCTGGTACGTACCGTGTTGATGTTGAACTGTTTCATCAGCTTGATGTCGCGGATCATGGAGGCCCGGCTGATCGTGTGGCCCGTTTGCGGGTCGTGTTCGTGGCGGTTGACGCCTTTGATGTCGATCGGCTGGCCGTTCACCAGCAGGCGGCCGTTTCGGATTTCCACCCGCCGGAACCCCACGCGGCACGTCGTCACCTCGACCACACGACCGCGCGGACCGCGCAGCGTCAACAGCAGGCGATACAAGTTCGGCTGCTCGGCCGACCATTTGGCGGGGTTCTGGACCGGCTTTTGAAGAACAACGAGGATTGAGCCGCCGGCGTCGGCTTCCCCCGATGCTTTTACGCCGCGGAAGACCGTGCGGCCGGCGGCGTCGAGCAACTCCGCATCAACCGTGAACCGCTGCCGCCGATCGGCAAAGTTTTTCACTTCAACATCCACCCGCAACGTGGCGTCGCGGTAATGATCGTCCAACTCCGGATGCACGAAAAAGTCCCGGATGTGCAAGTCGGCCGTCGACCACAAAAACACGTCACGGAAAATGCCGCTGAGTCGCCAGAAATCCTGGTCTTCCAGATAGCTGCCGTCGCTGTAGCGGTACACTTCCACGGCGAGCAGGTTCTCCCCTTGTTTGAGGAACTTCGTGATGTTGAACACCGCCGGCGTACGACTCCCCTGACTGTATCCCACCAGGCGTCCGTTGATCCACACGTAGAAGGCCGAATCGACCCCATTGAACTGAAGAAAGACTTGCCGCCCGCGCCATTCGACTGGCACGCGAAACTGGCGTCGATACGAACCGACCGGGTTACGAGCCTTGTAGCTGGTGTAGTTTCGAGGCGGCTCGCCCGTCACGCGTGGCGGATCCTTGCGGAACGGATAGCGGATGTTGACGTAGAGCGGTGTGCCGTAGCCCTGCATCTGCCAGTTGCTTGGGACGGGAATCTCATCCCACGAACGGGCGTCGTAATCTGGCCGGTAAAAGTCACGAGGACGCGACTGCGGGTCCGGCGACCAGCGGAATTTCCACTTTCCGTTCAGACACCGGTAGTACGGGGTCGCGGAGGGTATTGCTTGCAGAGCTGACGGGCGATCGGGATAGGGCATTGATGTGGCGCGAGCCGGTTCTTTGTTCCGCCCGAGGACCTGCTCGTTTTCCCAAGCCGGCGCGCCGTCCGATTGGGCTGCGCGGAGCGGACCGGTCGAACCTAAAAGCAAGACAACGTACGTCAGCGACACAGCGAACGGCTTCATCACGGAGGTTCCCTTTCCAATGTAAACCGGGGTGACGAACGCGAATCAAGAGCGTATCGTCTTGCCGTCTCCTGGGCGCGGATTCCGCTCGCCCATCATCAAACCGCCGGTTCTGACCGAACTGCCCTCAGGCGGCGCGTTGCAGGATGCGGCGAATTTCGGGGTCATTGAGCCCGTCGGCGATGTAGTCGGCCGGGCTGAAGTCGTGGTGCGCGCTGAACTCGTGCGGAACAGCAACCACGAAGGCCTGCGCCGCAGCCGCGGCTTTTGTCCCGGCCTCGCTGTCCTCGAAAACGAGCATGCGAGGTGGAGCGATGCGCAACCGTTCGGCCGCCTTCAAGTAAATCTCCGGATGCGGTTTGCCGTGTTGGACATCCTCGGCGCTCAGCGTAAAGACAAAACGATTCTCCAGTCCCACGCGGGTCAGGATGTCCCGGGCATAATCACGCGGTGAAGAGGTGGCGACAGCCTTGGGCAAACCCAGCCGCTCGATCTCATCCAACAGCTCGCTCACGCCCGGCATCAACCGCAAATGCCGGTCGAGTACTCCGAAGAAAACTTGGCGCGACTCCCGTTGCAGGTCCTCGATGGTGTCGTCCAACCCGAGCTCATCGATCATGACGGCGAAGGCTTCTGCCGGACGCCGTCCCATCATCTTTTGGAAAACATCTCGCGACATCTCTTTGCCACGACGGCGCGCAAGCTCCTGTCCGGTCTCGTTGAAGACCAGTTCCGTGTTGACCAATAAGCCGTCCAGATCAAAGACGACACCTTGGATCAGCCGGTGGTTTGTTTTCGGTGGGAGAGACATTGGGTTCCTTGTTGCTTCCAGGACGTTGCTTCTATGGCTCATGCGAAAGAATCGGCAATGTCCGCAGGAGTCACACCGACCCGGCGCATCAGCGACGGAGGCTGTTTTGCGGGCTTCTGTTGCGCGATCGCTCGCCAACGCAACGGGTTATTGTCGCAGGTTCTTTCGTACGAGCCATATCAGCGGGAAACCGTGGGAGGACGGCGGTGGCGGTAGCTCAGGTCGAGCAGTTCCATCGGGTGAGCGACCCACAGGCGGCGTCCGGCTTCGCGCAGCGCGGCTTCGATCTGCAGGGCGCAGCCGGCGTTGGCCGTGACGACCACATCGGCTTGCGTGGCCAGGATGTTCTTAGCCTTGCGTCGGGCCAAGCGATCAGCCATGTCGGGCTCGATCAGATTGTAGCTACCGGCCGCTCCGCAGCAAACGTCCGACTCAGCCAGCTCGGCCAGTTCCAATTCCGGAATCATTGCGAGCAACTGCCGCGGCGGATGGCTCAGCCCCTGAGCATGCGTCAAATGACAGGCGTCGTGGTACGTGGCTTTCAACGGCAGCGGACCGTCGGGCCGTCTCGGGCCCAGCTCGACCAGGAACTCGGACACGTCTTTCACCTTCTTAGCGAACGTCTGCAGCCTTTCGTGCAGAGGACGGTCATCCGGCAGGACTTCGCGACCAATGTGAGCGTAATCCTTCAGCATGGCTCCGCAGCCGGCCACGTTGACAACAATGGCGTCGACATCCTCGGCCGGAAAAGCCTCCAGGTTCTCCCGAGCCAGTTCCAGAGCTTCCTGGCCAGCTCCGTTGTGATAGTGAATCGCGCCGCAACAAGCCTGCCCCGGCGGCACCAGCACCTCGCACCCGTTTTCTTGCAAGACGCGGGCCGTCGCCCAGTGAACGTGGCGAAACATCACGTCCGCCACGCAGCCGGTGAACAAGGCGACGCGGGCTCGCTGGGGACCGCGAGCCGGAAGTCGCGGCGGCAGCGCAGCCGGCCAAGACGACAGACGCGGCAGCAGCCGATACATTCGCTGAAGGATCGGGGGCAGCGAGCGGATCAAACCGGTCTGCTCGAGCAGCCGATCCAAACGGAAAGTTTGCATGACCCGAGCTGGCCACAGGGCCCAACGGAGTCGACGCGCATGCGGAAACAGTTGAAACAGCACCCAACGTGGCAGGCCGACCAGGTCCGACTGGCCGCGGGCGGACTTCCAGGCAGCCACTTCCAGCCGAAACGGCTCGATCAACCGTCCGTACCGGACGCCCGACGGGCAGGCCGTTTCGCAGCCGCGACAATCCAGACACAGATCAACGTGCCTCTGCACGCGGTCGCTCAATTCAATGCGACCGTCCGCGACCGCCCGCATCAGGTAGATCCGCCCGCGCGGGCTGTCGTTCTCGTCGCCCGTTTCCAGGAAAGTCGGACAGGCCGACGTGCACAGTCCGCAGTGCACGCAGTCCAAAAACAATCCATAATCGATGCCTTCCCCCGGCCGCGACGGAGTGGCCGCTTCAGCGGCGGGATTCGGGGCGATCGAGGAAGTCGCATTCGTCGAGGTGTTCATGCTTTGGTTGTCTCCGGCGGCTGGCCGGCCGAGACGGCGACGCCGTCTTCGGTCATCGGCCGGTCAAGAAAGACGCCCGGGTTCAACACGTTGTGCGGATCGAACGTCTGTTTGATCCTTCGCATCAAGGGCCAAGCCGGCTGTGGGGGGCCGAAAACAGGAAGGTGCCGTTTCCATCGCTCTTCGCACTGCAGGACGACCAGGCTTCCGGCGTGAGATCGGGCGAACTGTTGCAGGGGCGTCAAGATGCGCTGGACATCTTCGAGTGTGATTGTTTCCTCGGGCAAATGCCCCACGACAACGCCGTTGCCCGCATGAGCCTGCACGTACACGCCTAAACCCGCCGCCTGTCGGACAAAACTCAGCCGTCGCCGACGGCAAGAGACTGGCCTGAAACGAGACCGGGTCGTCCGAAAAGGTGGGGTACTCGGTCAGAGCCTCCCACAGGGCAGCAGTGTGCGGCGGTTCCAAGATCGCCATTTCCCGCGGACGGCCGAAGGCCACTTCCCGTTGAAGCTGCTGCACTTGCCAGCGGCATTCTTCCGCCACGCCCTCGTAGCCGACGCAGAGGACCGGCCCCGAACTGGGCAACGTCTGTCTGGATTCGGCCGCGACTTGCCGGGCCGCGCGAGCATCCAGCAGCTCGATTGCGATCGGCCGCGTTTCTGACGTGTTCAGTCGGTCCAGGAGTTGTTCCAGGTTTTCGAGCGAGTCGAAACAACACCAAACCAGCGCCTCGGTTTCCGGCAAAGGGCGCAGGCGCAGCGTGACCTCGGTCAAGACCGCCAATGTGCCCAACGATCCGACCAGCAGTTTGCAAAGGTCGTAGCCGGCGACGTTTTTCACTACTCGGCCGCCGGCTCGGAACAACCGGCC
>JAADHY010000516.1 GCA_013151585.1 Planctomycetota bacterium | reverse complement strand
CGCATGAGTTGATGGCCGAATTCGAACGCCGTTACGGCGACCGGCTGCCCGAAGTACGCGGCGACTTCACGCCGTACTGGGAAGACGGAGCAGCGTCATCGGCCCGCGAAACGGCGCTGGCGCGCAACGCCTCGGAGCGACTGGTGCAAGCCGAAACGCTTTGGGCTCTGCTCGATCCGGCCCACTTCCCCGACGCGGACTTTTACACCGCTTGGCGTAACGTGATTCTTTACAACGAGCACACTTGGGGAGCTTATTGCAGTATCACCAAACCCGACAGCCAACTGACGCGAGACCAATGGAAGATCAAACAGGCGTTCGCTTTGGACGCCGACCGGCAGTCGCGCGAGCTGCTCAGACGAGCCACCGCAAGACGCCGTGGCTCGAACAAGCCAGTGACCGCCGTGGACGTCTACAACACCTGCTCGTGGCCGCGCGATGACGTGATCGTCCTGCCGAAAGGCATGGCCCGACCGGGCGATACCGTTCAGACTCCGGACGGACGGCCCGTGCCGTCGCAACGACTTGCGGACGGACGCCTGGCGTTTCTGGCTCGGAGTGTGCCGCCTCTGGGGGCGAAGCGGTTTGTGTTGAAGGCCGGAGCCGCTCGGCCGGCCGGCCAGGCGAAGGCCCGCGGGCGACGGTTGACGACGTCCGCCCTGGAAGTCGAAGTCGATGGGGACACTGGCGCGATCGAGCGGCTAGTGTGGAAACCGGCCGGAATCGACTTCGCGGGCGGAGCGCAGCGACGAGGGCTCAACACGTACCACTATGTCCCAAGCCGCGATCCCAAAACGGCCCAATCGTTGACAGGCGGCGTCACGGTGCGCGTTGAAGACGCCGGACCGCTGGTGGCCTCGTTAGTCGTGGAATCGCCGGCTCCGGGATGCCGGAAGCTGACGCGCCGATTGTGCGTGGTCGACGGGCTCCCCTTCGTCTTCATCACCAACGTGGTTGACAAGAAGCCGGTCCGCACGCCCGAGTCGGTTCATTTCGGATTCGACGTGAACGTACCGGATGGGGTCATGCGGCTGGACATTCCGTGGGCGATCATCCGGCCGGAGAAGGACCAGTTGCCCGGAGCCTGCAAGAACTACTTCAGCGTAGGGCGTTGGATCGATGTGACGAACAGGACCGTTGGCCTGACCTGTGCCGTGGTAGATGCGCCGCTGGCGGAGGTCGGCGCGATCCGCGTCGACGTCTCGAAGCCGCTCGAACCCAGCGCATGGCTGAAGCATCTCGATCCGACGCAAACGTTCTTCTCCTATGTCATGAACAACTACTGGGAGACCAACTACAAGGCCGATCAAGAAGGCCCAACCGTTTTTCGCTATGCGCTGCAGCCTCACGGACCGTTCGACCCGGCCCAATGTGTAAAGTTCGGAATCGAGCGAAGTCAGCCGCTGGTGGTCGTGCCTGCCAATCCAGACGTGCCGGTACGCGGGTCGGCCGTGCGCGTGGAGCCGGCTTCGGTCATCGTGACCTCGCTGAAGCCCAGCCGTGACGGTCGAGCCCTGATCGTTCGGCTTCGCAACGTCAGCGACCAGCCGGTCCAAGCCCGGCTAAGCTGGCTCGATCCCAAGCCCGCATCCTTGGCAATTTGCGATCCGTTCGAAGAGCCTGCAGCCCCAGTTACTGGCTTCGTCCAGTTGGCGCCGAAAGGCATCGTAACCTTGCGTGCTGAGCTGACCAAATAGCGTTCCGCTGCAAGGCCGTTGCAATTCAGCGTCAACGGGCCGGCGCCCTTGCTGTCTAGTTGGACCAAGGAGCGACAAGCTGCCAAGGATGGACCAACCGAGACGGAAACAGATCGGGCAAAGAATGAGCGACGATTTGTCGTTGCTGGTCGATACGGCTGTTCGCGCCTTGAAAGCAGCGGGTGCGCGCGAGGTGTACCTGTTTGGTTCAGCCAGCCGCGGCGCCGCGAGCCCGGGTTCCGACATCGATCTGGCCGTCTCTGGCCTGCCGCCGGCTCGCTTTTTTGCGGCCATGGCCCAAGCAAGACGCATTGTCCGGCGGTCGGTCGACTTGGTCGATCTGGATGAGCCGAGTCCGTTTACGGAGTATCTGAAACGCGAAGGAGAGCTACGTCGTGTGGGATAGGCTGGCGAGGCAGATCGACGTGGAGCGGCAGCAATTGGCGTCGCTCATCGAGTTGCCTCGTCCGCTATTGGAAAAGTGTGCCCACTCAACGCCCTCGCTCGTCCAGTGCTCAGCCCTGGCAGGCATGCTTCAAGCCTTCTGCGTTTTCCGAAAATCAATGAGACACCCTGAAGTTCACGGTCTGTTGCTTGTCGGCCGCACCCTGCGATCGCCAGACCAGTTTTGTTTGAGGCAATCGGTGTGTCGACGAAGATGCAGCCTTGGTACCGAGGAGGAAGTGGTATGAACATTGAAGTCCGAAAGCCAACGCCGGAAGAAGAAGCCGAAATGAAGAGGTGTCCGACATGGGAAAAAGAACCCTCGGAGTTTCCGTGGCACTATGACGAGCAGGAAACCTGTCTGGTCCTTGAGGGCGACGTTACCGTCGAAGCGGGCGACCAGACGGTCCATTTCGGCCCGGGCGATCTGGTCATCTTCCCGAAGGGCCTCGATTGCGTTTGGAAGGTCAAGCAACGGATCCGCAAGCACTATAAGTTTGGCTAGTGCTCTTTCACGGCAAAAAGTTAGGATTGCGTTGCATTGTGGTGCGGCCGTTTCGGCCGCTTTCCGCAGGCGAGACGCCTGCACCGCAAAGCTCAGCGGTCCCCCTTTGTCGCTTTGACAGAGCACTAGACCCGCTCCGGTTCTGCAGCGATCGGCTCTGTCTCTGGAGGAGCCCGTCTTTCCAAAACATCTTTGATGACAGTCGGCAGTCCGGAATAGGCGGCTGCGTCCGTTTCTTCCAGCGGCGTCCAGACGGACAAGTCCGTTGTCAGAAACAGAGGCATGCGGGGGAGCGCCTGGCCGACGGCGAGCGGTTCCAGGTGCGCTTCCGGCCGACGGTCGGCTTCGTAAGCGGCGGGCATGACGGGACGATCGTCCGGCCGTTCGCTGTCGCGTCTGCAGGTTCATGAACAAGGCGGCCCAAGTATCCGGCTTCCGGCGGCCAGGCGGACAGCCCGGCCGCATTCCGGCGTCCTCCAGACAGTTACCCACTGCATGCAAAAACGCGGCCCCCGACCGAGGCCGGGAGCCGCGTCAAAAGGAGGAGGATCGGAGGTCGCAAACGGCCGCCCTCGCCAAGAAAAGCGGGGACGGGCCCAATTGCTATTTCTTATCTTTGATGGCCGCGTGGGCTGCCGCCAAGCGAGCGACCGGCACGCGGAAGGGCGAACAACTGACGTAGTTAAGGCCGACACGGTAGCAGAACTCCACGCTGGCCGGGTCACCGCCTTGCTCGCCGCAGATACCGATCTTCAGGTCGGACCGCGTCTGGCGTCCTCTCTGCACAGCCATTTCGACCAACTGACCGATTCCTTCCTGATCGATGGTCTGGAACGGATCTGCGTCGAGGATGCGTTTTTCGAGATAGTCCTGAAGGAATCCGCCAATGTCGTCGCGTGAAAAGCCGAATCCCATCTGCGTCAGGTCGTTCGTGCCGAAGGAGAAGAACTCGGCGGTCTTCGCCATTTGGTCGGCCGTCAGGCACGCTCGAGGAATCTCGATCATCGTGCCGTACAGACATTCGACCTCGCACCCCGCCGACTTTTCCACCTCTTCCTTTACGCGGTCGAAAATCGGTTTGACAAAGTCCAGCTCCCGCACCGAACAGGTGACCGGCACCATGATCTCCGGATGCGGGTCTTTGCCTTCCTTTTTCAGTTCGGCAGCGGCTTCCAGCACGGCTCGGATTTGCATCTCCGTCAGATAAGGGTACGTGATACCCAGCCGCACGCCGCGATGGCCCATCATCGGGTTGACCTCGTGCAGCTCTTCGCTGCGTTTGGCCAGTTCTTCGACGGTGGTCCCGAGCGCTTTGGCCAGCTCTTCACGAACCTTTTCGTCCTGCGGGACGAACTCGTGCAACGGCGGATCCAGCAGTCGGACGGTCACGGGCAGTCCATCCATCGCCTCCAGCGTAGCCTTGATGTCGCGTTTGACGTAAGGAGCCAGCTCGTCGATCGCTTTGTTGCGTTCCTCGTCCGTGACCGCGTGGATCATCTTCCGCAAGATGAACAGCGGCTCTTCGCTGCCCGCTCCGTAGAACATGTGCTCTGTGCGGAACAGCCCGATGCCTTCAGCGCCGAACTGGCGAGCCAGCGCGGCATCCTCTGGTGTGTCGGCATTGGTCCGGACGCCCAATGTGCGGAATTTGTCCGCCATCGTCATGAACTGCTGGAACCGCGGGTTCTCAGTGGCATCAATCAGCTTCAGAGCGCCGGTGTACGCCGTGCCTTTGCTTCCGTTCAGTGTGATGATGTCACCGGCCTTGAGCTCTTTGCCATCGACCGTGATGGTTCGGGCCTTTTCATCGATCCGTAACGCGCCGGCACCGACGATGCAGCACTTGCCCCAACCGCGCGCCACCAAAGCCGCGTGACTGGTCATGCCGCCCCGCTGCGTCAAAATGCCAACGGCGGCTCGCATTCCTTCCACGTCTTCCGGGTTGGTCTCCGGACGGACCAGGATGACCTGCTTGCCCGCTTTGGCCGCCTCGACGGCTTCATTGGAACTGAGGACGATTTCACCGACCGCGCCGCCTGGTCCCGCCGGCAGCCCTGTCGCAAAAAGCCGGCCTTCTTGCTCGGCCTTCTTCTCATCCTCTGGATCAACGATCGGGTGGAGCAGCTCGTCAAGCTGCTTCGGCGTCACGCGAGTTACGGCGATGGCTTCGTCAATCAGTCCTTCGGCCAGCATGTCCATGGCCATGTTCAAAGCCGCCGTCCCTGTGCGCTTTCCGGTGCGACACTGGAGCATCCAGAGCTTGCCTTCCTGGATGGTAAACTCGATATCCTGCATGTCCTTGTAGTGCTGCTCCAGCTTCTGCCGGATATCCTCCAGCTCGCGATACAGCTCCGGGTATTTCTCTTCGAGCGATGGCAAATGTCGGTTCTGGTCGGTCTTGGTGTCCTCGTTGAGCGGATTCGGCGTGCGGATGCCGGCCACAACATCTTCGCCCTGGGCGTTGACGAGCCACTCGCCGTAGAATTTGTTCTCGCCGGTGGCCGGGTTCCGCGTGAAGGCCACACCCGTGGCGGACGTCTCACCCATGTTGCCGAAGACCATGCTCTGGACGTTCGTCGCCGTCCCCCACTCGTCGGGGATGCCTTCGATTCGGCGATAAGCGACCGCTCGCTTGCCATTCCAGCTCTTAAAGACTGCGGCGATGCCGCCCCAGAGCTGCTCCTCCGGATCGTCCGGAAAGTCTTGGCCGAGCACTTCCTTCACTTTGGCCTTGTACTGCTCGCACAAGAGCTTCAGGTCTTCAGCGGTAAGGTCCGTGTCGGACTCATAGCCTTTCTCCTCCTTCATCTTGTCCATCAGCTCTTCGAGCTGCACACGGATGCCGCGTCCCTCTTCCGGCTCGATTCCCTCCGCCTTCTCCATAACCACGTCCGAGTACATGGTGATGAGCCGGCGGTAGGCGTCGTACACGAATCGCTCGTTATTCGTCTTCTTGATAAGTCCGGGAATGGTCTTTGAACATAACCCTACGTTCAGGACCGTCTCCATCATGCCGGGCATCGACTGACGAGCCCCCGACCGACAGGAGACCAGCAACGGGTTCTCTGGGTCCCCGTACTTCATCCCCATGATTTCCTCGACCCGTTTCATCGCCTCTTCGACCTGTTCCTTCAGGCCGTCCGGGTACTGTCCCCCGGTTTTCATGAAATGGGTGCAGACTTCCGTTGTGATCGTGAACCCGGCGGGAACAGGAATGCCCAGATTGGCCATTTCAGCCAAATTGGCGCCTTTGCCACCCAGCAAATCCTTCATGTCGGCTCGGCCTTCCGCCTTGCCGCCTCCGAAAAAGTAAACGTATTTTTCTGCCATCGTGACCGTTCCTTTGAAGAGTCGCTTTCTGAACCATCTAGGTGACGCGCGGTGATCCGTGGACTCCGCGCGCACCCTTGCACTCGTTCGGATGATCGGTGACTCGGCCGCGCGGTCCGTCCGGCCGCTGTGCAATGAGCATGGCCCGGGCGGGTTCGGTAAGGCTAGGGACACTAGCAGCCGTCCGACCGATCGTCAAGGCAACGTGGAGAACCTTTGTCCTTGTTGCCGGCAACGACAACCCAGCGCCGCAAGGCAAAATGAGAGATTCTCTCGGCGTCCATCCCCTTCGACCGCAATTCCAGACTCTCCGCCGATCGTCGTTTCAGCTTTCACCGAAGAGCGGAATAGCCATTCCCAAGTTTGGACGCAGCCGCAGCAGTAGGGGCGACCTCGGCCACCGAGTGTTCCTAACGCCTGCCTCACTGTGGGCAGTGTCCACCCTACGCCCCCTTTTGGACACGATGATCCAGCGGATGGAAAGCGCTCTTACGGAACGGCGGTCTCATTCTTTCGTCTGAAAGCCCCCTGACTTGGCTAAATCGTTCCGAGAGCGGCATTGAAAAATCGACCAAGCGCTGCGGACTTCGCGCGAAGCCAGCCCGGCGATCAAGAAACGCGTCCTTCAAGCGCGCATGGCGTGCGGGCGTGCGTAGGAGCCGATCAGCAGATCATGGTCGACGAGGCCGAACTGCTGCGCACGATCGCCGACACGCTCGACTGCTCCATGCCGCCCATCCTGGCCGGCGCGAGTCGTCGAGCGTCTGCACCTTCGTCGGCTTAGCGCTTCAGATGCGTTCGGGATCGGGCGATCCGCTCAACCGCGGCCCGCGAGAGCGGAGCGGGGTGCAGACGGCCAGCCGACCAGAGTCCGAGCGTTGCCGTCCGAGACGGATCGCCAGGCCGCTCGGACGTTCCGATCGGCAGCAATGTTCGCGCCTGATCGACATCGTGCATTGGAACAAACTGCGTGTAGGCTTCTGCCGCCTGCGACCAAATCGTCGTCCCATCAATGCACTCCAAGGGGGGCATCGACACGTCCTGCTCAGGATCGAGCGACGGCAAGCCGTCCAAACTCACGTAGTAGCCCAACTTTCGTTGAACTTGAGCTTTTCGGGCCTGCGACGGCCACGCTTCCGGATCGGAACCGTACTTCTCTTGGGCCGACCGCCACGCGCGGCTCAGTACGCTGTCCACGTACTTGATTTCGGGGGCGGTGAATTGGGCCGAACCGGGTTTCGCGAGTCGCCGCCGGATCGACTTCAAAAACAGGGTCAGGCCAGTCCCGCCGCCACCGTAATCGAACGCCAGCTCGGTATTGACGGCGCGGAACATCGTGTTGATTTCCAGGGCCAATTCCGTTCCGCGCGCGCTCAGTTCGCTTCGCGCTCCCGCCTCCAACCATGGCTCCAGGTACTCAAGTGCTTTGCGGGTTTCGTCGGAGAGGTCGGCCTTTTGATGGTCCCGGAGGAAAAGGCCGAGCCGAACCAGTTCGCGACGCGCCGGATTGACACTGCTGTAGTGCACGGCCAAAACGTCTTCTGGCGCAAACCGCTCCTCGGTCGAAAGCAATTCCTCCAGCCGGAACGACCGAAGCGTGTGGCCCATTGAGCCGGTCGAATGGCCAATGTAGGCCTTGTAAAACGAACCGACCGGCCGGTGGTTGGCGCTGTAAATGTAACCCCGCTTCGGATTGATGACATGCGGCTTCAGCTCATGCGGCAGAAAGCCCTGCCAATCGAACCGCGAAGCGGTGCCGTCATGCGGAAATCGGCCACCGTTGGACGCGTGACGGGATCGCACCGGCAGCGCTCCGAGGACCCAGTAGCCGATATTGCCCTCCCGGTCGCCGAACACCACGTTGGCACTCGGAAATTGCCAACCGGCCAGCGCGCGACCAAACTCGAACGCATCCCGGGCCCGCATCATGGCAATCGCACTTTGAATGGTCTCGCCATCGGAAACGCACATCGGAACCCGCTTGACGGCAAACTCACCATCGCCCGGTCGAGCGAACACGTAATCGGTGATGATCGGCCCCAAATGGGTCCAACGAACCTTTAACTTCTGCGGTGGCTGCCCCTTGACGCGGATCGTTTCTTCGACGACTTCCATCGGCCGCCACTGGCCGTCGAAGAAGTATTGATCGGGATGATCCGGGTCGGTTTTGAGCCGAAACAGGTCCGCCTGGTCCGCCCCCAGCGCAGTCATGCCCCATGCCACGTGTTCGCTGAACCCGATCAGGATCACTGGGCTGCCGGCCACACCGATTCCGCGCACATTGAACGTCTTGCCGCGCACGTGAAACTCGTAGAACATCGATGGGTTGCCAACCAGCGTCTGAGGATCGCTGACCAAGCCGGCCGAACCGGTTGTGGTCTTGCGCCCGCCGACGACCCAAGCATGGCTGAATTTGGGACCTTCCGACTTTTCTTGCGGCGTGGACTCACCCGAAAGAAGCCCGTGCTCCTTCAAAAACCGGTTGACCCGATCAATCCACTCGGCGGTGACATCCTCACGTTTGACGACGGCGGCCGATTCATCTCCACGCGGCAGGGCTCGGAGCGGTCTGCGGCCGGAGTCGACCGCGACCGCGACCACGATCCCGCGCGGTTTCGCGGCCTGTTCCGGCTTGGGCACGCTTCCGATCCGGCCCCGTTTCGGCGCGACCTCGGCCGCGTGCCGCGCCGCGTCCGCCCGCTTGCATCCGCGAGGCGACCAGATCGCGGGTCCCATCCGGTCCGAAGAACTGGGCCAAATGCCACCACGAGACGATGCAATCGGCCGGCGTCCAGGGTTCCGGCTCCAAGCCCAGCCGTTCGAACAAGTAATGCCGCCCAGACTTGTGCTTTCGGAAATAGGCGTTGACGCCGTCGCAATAAGCTTGCAACAGCCGCAAGGTGTCGGCGTCCAAGTTCTTGGCCACGCGCTGAGCAGCCCGGTAGAAGCCAAAGGTCCGCATCCGCCGGTCGTTGTCGACCGACGTCCCGCGCCCGCGCACTTTTCGCACATTGCCGATTAACTCGGACACCCGTCCTTGGATCACGCGCAGCGTGTAGTACATCTGGAAGCCGCGATCCTCGGCCGTTGCATACCCCAAGCCGTAAAAGGCGTCCGCATCGGTCTCCGCAAAGATGTGCGGTATGCCCCAGCGGTCCCGGAGGATTTCGACCGAACCGCCTCGGGCCTCCCCGGCCGCCGACAACAGACTGCTGCTCAAGACGATCATGAGAACGACCGGCTGCCCAACCGCTGGATTCCGGCCGACGGTTCCTCGCTCTGAGCGATCACGGGTGGCGTCTTTCATGCACCTGCTCCTGATGGGGGACTTCGGTTACCGCGACATCGGCGCGAACGAATCCACGCGGCCTTGCGACGCTGCGCCGGTCGGCGCTGTGTGTCCAGTCGAACGCAGCACGGACTCTGCGCCCATGGACTCAGCGATAGCAGCAGAGTGGGAGATTCCAAGGCAGGCAGGGCGGAAAACGCACGAACGGGAGCCCAGACTCGTTCGCAAGCAACTCCCGAT
>JAADHY010000394.1 GCA_013151585.1 Planctomycetota bacterium | reverse complement strand
TCGACGTGGAAATGCCGGAGATGGACGGCCTGGAGGTACTCCGGCAACTGAAGCGAGTCGGCAGTTCGGTCGGCGCGATCATGGTCAGTGCCGTCACCACGGAAGGCGCCCGTGCTACTGTAGAGGCTCTTCAGCTTGGAGCTTTCGATTTCGTGGTCAAACCTCACGGACTCGATGCTCGAGCGAACGCCGAGGCACTTTTCGACGAATTGAGTCGCAAGATCACGGCCTTCGCGAGAACGCGAGGCGTCCGCGGGATGATGAGTCGTTCCCGCGCGTTGAATGCAACCAGCATCTCGTCCGCGAAAACCGCCGCCGATTTGCCTCCCCCGAGCGTCGCTTTGGGGCGTCTTGTGAGAAAAACGAGCGCTCCGGGCGACGACGTAACGCGCAGAATGTCGCAAATCGGGCCCACCGGAAAAACTAGGATCAAGCTGGTCGTGTTGGGTATTTCCACCGGCGGCCCGGCGGCCCTTTGCGAGATGCTTCCGCAACTCCCGGGAGACTTGGCCGCGCCGGTGCTGATCGTACAGCACATGCCGCCTATATTCACGCGTTCCCTGGCCGACGACTTGAACCGAAAATGCCAGTTGATCGTCGAGGAGGCTACCGACGGCCAGCCCGCGCAACCGGGGCACGTGCTGATCGCGCCCGGCGGGAAGCACATGCGAGTGGAAACCGCCGACAGCGCAGCCATCGTTCGGATCACCGACGATCCTCCGGAGAGTGGTTGCCGGCCGTCGGTCGATTACTTGTTTCGCAGCGCGGCCGAACTATTCGGGTCCGAAGCTCTGGGGGTCATCATGACCGGCATGGGGAAGGACGGGACCGCCGGCTGTCGACTGCTGAAAGAACGCGGCGCTACGATCATTGCTCAAGATGAAACCACCTGCGTCGTCTACGGAATGCCGCGCGAGCCTATCGAGACGGGGCTGGCGGACATCGTGGCTCCATTGGACCGGATCGCAGCAGAGATCATCAACCACGCGGGAAGGGAGGGAGTGCAATGCGTGTGAAACCCGATGAGCTCCCGCTGATCGCGCAACTCGTCAGAGAACTATGTGGAGTGGTCCTCGACGAAACAAAGGGCTATTTGATCGAAAGCCGGCTGTCAAGCGTGGCCGAGGAATTCGGCTGTTCCGACTTCACTCAGATGTGCCTCGAGGTTCGCCGCGGCAACCGGCAACTGGCGAATCAAATCATCGATGCCATAACCACGCAGGAGACACTTTTTTTCCGAGACAATTCGCCTTTCGAGGCTCTTCAGTATCGCGTCCTGCCCGAGCTGATCGATTCCCGCGCCGGTACACCTCTTGCCAAACGCATCCGCATTTGGTCGGCTGGATGCAGCACGGGACAGGAGCCATACAGTATCGCCATGGTCCTGTTGGAAACGCTGCCCGACGTTTTCACGTGGGACGTCAGCATCCTCGGCACGGACATTTCCGATCGGGCGATTGCCGAAGCCAGCCGAGGGCGGTATGCAGCCCACGAAATCCGCCGCGGAATGAGACCCGAGATGCTTCGAAAGTACTTCGTAGAAGATGGGGATGCCTGGAAGGTCAAAGACGAGGTGCGGGCGCTGGTCTCGTTTCGGCGTCTGAATCTTCATGACTCGTTCGTCGGGCTCGGCCCGTTTGATGTCATTTTCTGCCGCAACGTCGCCATCTATTTCGACGACGAATCACGCAAAAGCCTGTGGTTGCGCTTGGCCGATCGGCTCACTTCCGATGGCTACCTGTTCGTGGGAAGCTCGGAGTCACTATCCGAATTGGGCCCACGATTCGTTCCGCAACGTCACTGCCGAGCGGTCTACTATCAACCCAACAAACACGTCGGTGCGGCGATCTCCTAAACCTATCCCCGAAAGAGCCACACCCGTCGTCTCAGGTAGCAACAGTACGATGACTGGACGATTTCTGGAAAAGATGCGACCGCCTTTTACCTTATCTCCCATTCGATGGGCGATGGTTTTGGCCGTCTCCTGGACCATGCTGGTAGCCGCCTCTTTGGTGTGGACCCTGCACGTACAGCGTTGGGCGACGAACGAGATGGCTCGCGCCCAGGCGCGGGCCGGATTCGACCGAGATGTCCTTTTTCGCCGGTGGAATGCACGGCACGGGGGGCTTTACGCTGCGGTCACCGAGGCGACTCCGCCCAATCCTTATCTCGATGTCCCGGAAAGGGACATCACGACCCCCTCGGGTACTCGGTTGACACTAATCAATCCGGCGTACATGACGCGTCAAGTCCACGAAATGGGGGCGGAGACAAACGGGATCCAAGGACACATCACTAGCCTGAATCCGATCCGTCCGGATAACGCTCCCGATCCGTGGGAACGGACGGCCTTAGAAAGTTTTCAACAGGGGGAGGCGGAATGCAGTTCCATCGAGCTGTTCCGCGGTACGCCCCACCTTCGATTGATGCGTCCTCTTCGCACAGAAAAGAGCTGTCTGAAATGCCACGGCCATCAAGGATATAAGGAAGGCGACGTGCGCGGCGGCATTAGCATTTCGGTGCCGATGGCTCCTCTTCGGGCTATCGAGCGTCCCGCCATGGCCTCCGCCGTCGGCTGGCATACTGCCACGTGGTTGCTGGTGCTGCTGGGCATCGGGATTTCCAGCCGGATCGCCGCGCGACGGGCACGGCAATTCGCGGCCAAGGAAAGTCAGGCCCGGGAAAGCGAACAGCGGTTCCTGGATGTCCTTCACGCTTCGGATGACGCCATCTTGCTGATCGACGGAGAGACTTTCGTCGACTGCAACGACGCGACCGTCCGGATGCTCGGATATGGCAGCCGTGACGAGTTTCTGATGAAGCACCCATCGGAACTCTCGCCGCCCACTCAACCAGACGGACGAGATTCGTTCGAAAAGGCTCAAGAAATGATGCAAATCGCCGTGGAAAAAGGGTCGCACCGGTTCGAGTGGATCCATCGGAGAGCGGACGGCCAGGATTTCCCCGTCGAGGTGACGCTAACGGCCATCACGTATCATGGGAAAGGAATCTTGCACTGCCACTGGCGCGACGTAACCGAACAGAAACGGGCTGAACAGGAGCGGGAACAGTCGCGCAAAACCATGCAGCAGATACTGGAATCCATGCCGGTCGGAGTGGTAATCATCGGAAGGGACAAGATCGTTCGTCAAGTCAATTCCGCGGCGATCGCTATGATGGGGTACGACAATGCCGACGAGATCGTCGGACATGAGTGCCACCGGATGCTCTGTCCGGCCCAACGATGCTCCTGCCCCATTCTCGACCTGGATCTCAAGGTCGATAACACGGAGCGCGTGCTCATCGGTAAGGACGGCAAGCACATCCCGGTCCTCAAGACTGTGATCCCTGTCACACTCAACGGAGAGGATGTGCTGCTGGAAACGTTCGTGGACATCACGGAACGCAAAGCAGCGGAGGCGGAACTGCGAAAACTCTCCAGCGCCATCGAGCAAAATCCCGCCTCGGTGGTCATCACGGACTGCGACGGAAGAATCGAGTACGTGAATCCCGGCTTCACGCAAACGACCGGCTACACGGCCGAAGAAGTAATCGGCCAGAATCCCCGGATTCTGCACTCAGGCGTTCATCCGCCCGAGTTTTATGCCCAAATGTGGGAGACGCTCAAACGTGGGGAAGTTTGGCGCGGTGAGATATGCAACCGGGCGAAAAACGGCGAACTTTATTGGGAAGATGCCACGATTGCTCCCGTCCTGGATGAGAGCGGACGCGTGACGAACTACGTCGCGGTGAAGATGGACATCAGCCAGCGAAAACACGCCGAAGAACAGTTGAAGGCGGCCAAGGAGGAAGCCGAGTCAGCCAACCGCGCCAAAAGCCAGTTCTTGGCGAGCATGAGCCACGAGCTGCGCACACCGCTGACCGGTATCCTCGGCTTCACCGATTTGTTGCTGGGATCAGACGTCGACGAAAAGGAACGGCGGAATTATCTCGAAACGATCCGCGCCAGTGGCCAGCATCTCTTGCGGCTCATCAACGACATTCTCGATTTGTCGAAGATCGAGGCCTCCCAGCTCGAAGTGGAACGGGCTCCCTGCGCACCGCATCGCATCTTGAGCGACGTGGTGAGCATCGCACGGGCCCAAGCCCAAGCAAAAAGCCTGGACTTGCGTTGCCGATGGAACGGTTCCGTGCCGGCGGTCATCTACACCGACGGGAACCGCCTGCGCCAGATTCTGCTGAACCTTATCGGTAATGCCGTCAAGTTCACTCGGGAGGGGGGGGTTGAGATCGTTGCCTGCCTGGACACATCCCGGGAGATAAACAAGCTGCGCGTGGAAATCACCGATTCGGGCATCGGCATTCCCGAAGAGAAACTCAACAGCATTTTCGACCCGTTCGTGCAGGCCGACAGCTCGGTCACGCGCGAGTTCGGTGGGACCGGCCTGGGACTGGCGATCAGCATTCGTTTGGCCAGAGCACTGGGCGGTGACATTGAGGTGTCCAGCGAGGTAGGAGTCGGCAGTACGTTTATCTTGACTGTGGACGCAGGTGACCTCAAGGGCGTGGAAATGCTGAGCTCGCCGCCCGCCGACGGGCTTCAGGCCGGGCGGGAAGAAAGCCCCCTCTTCGACAATCTTCGCTTTCGGCCGGGCAAGGTACTTCTCGTCGAGGACGGCCACATCAACCGAAAACTGATAGCCACCGTCCTCGAACAAGCCGGCCTGACCGTGGCGACGGCAGAAAACGGGCAGCTTGGCATCGACTTGGCGACGAAGAGCGACTTCGACCTCATTCTGATGGACATGCAGATGCCCGTGCTCGACGGCTACGCGGCCACCAAGAGGCTGCGCGAACAGGGAAACACCACACCGATCATCGCCCTCACGGCGCACGCCATGAAAGGCGACGAGGAGAGATGCTTGGCCGCTGGCTGTACTTATTACGTCAGCAAGCCGATTGCGATTGATACGCTGCTAGCAACCGTGGCGAAAGCGCTCGGTCGAAATGACAGTACAACCAACGACTTGAACTCCGTGTCGCCGCCGGAATTCTGTGATCGGGAGCTCGTCTCGTCCTTGCCGACTGACGAACCTGTTTTCCGAGAGATCGTCCTGGATTTCGTGGAATACATCAGCCGACTGCTGGCGGAGATGCGGAAGGCAGCGGCCGATGGGCGTTTTGGCCAGCTTGCCGAAATGGCTCACAGCCTGAAGGGAGCCGCCGGAACAGCCGGCTTCGACGCGTTCACCGAGCCAGCCAGGCGACTCGAGATGCTGGCCAAGCAGCAGCGACCGGATGACATCAGTCCGACCATCGACTTCCTTGAAGAGCTGGCCCAAAAAATTGTTGTCCCAGACGAATTATGTGACGCGGCATCGTGACGTCTCGGCCGCGCCGCTGGAAGAATACGGAGATGTTGGCATGACAGCCATCGCAGAACCCCCACCGCTGCCCGATCAATCGGCTCTATGGCCCTCCGGCCCCACCGACCTGAGCTCCGTTAGCGAGTCGCCGCAGGCCCTTCAACAGCAAAAGATCATGGTGGTGGATGACACCCCAATCAACCTGAAAGTGATTCGTGCCTACTTGGCTCGGGAGGGCTATCAGCAGATTGAAACCGTGGAAGATTCGCGAGAAGCGTTAGCCGCGATCGTTCGCGACGATCCGGACTTGCTGCTTCTGGACTTGATGATGCCCCACGTCAGCGGCCTCGACATCCTGGGAACCCTGCGCGCGATTCCTGAGTTCCGTCATCTTCCGGTCATAGTCATCACCGCGGCGGAACAACGTGAAATGAAGACCAAGGCCTTGAAGCTTGGGGCCACGGATTACCTCTCCAAGCCCGTTGACGCCGAAGACTTACTGCTCCGCGTCCGCAATACACTGGAATTGAAATCATACCAGGATTCCTTGGAGGAGAAAGTTCTCGAACGGACGATGGAACTGGCCAAATCGCGTGAGGACGTCGTGTATTGTCTCGCGCGCGCCGCCGAGTACCGCGACAACGAGACGGGCAACCATGTGATCCGCGTCGGGCGCTATGTCGCTCTGGTGGCCGAGGGTTTGGGGTTTGACCCCGCCACCAGCCACATGATGGAGTTGGCGTCTACGTTGCACGACGTGGGAAAGATCGGCATCCCCGATGCCATTCTCAGGAAACCGGGAGCCCTTACCGAAGAAGAACGTGAACTCATGAAGAGGCATGCGGTCTTCGGAGCTGAGATATGCACTCCGGATCAACAGCTCATGAGTTACGAAAACACTCAGGAGAGCTTCGCCGCGCACATCGTCGCCGGGGCGATGATGCTCGGGGGATCGACATCGCCTCTTTTGCAGATGGCGAGTCGGATCGCTCTGACACATCATGAACGCTGGGACGGCAAGGGATACCCGCGGGGTTTGAAAGGCGAAGAGATTCCGGTCGAAGGACGAATCACCGCCGTGGCGGACGTGTTCGATGCGCTCAGCAGCAAACGGCCCTACAAGCCGGCCTTCCCTCTGGAAAAGTCCTTTGCCATCATCGAAAGTGATGCTGGGAAGCACTTCGATCCCCAGGTCGCAGAGGTGTTCTTAAAAAGAAAACAGGACGTCATTGCAGTGTACAACGCCTACCGGGATCCATGATGAGCCACCTAGCCAATAATCGATTGCCGCTTCCCCGTTCGGCGTTGCAAGAGACGAAACTTCTACGAAGATGACCGCTCGGGTCACCAAATCTGTGAAGACATGAATCGTTTGAGCAGGTAAGCGACCAAAGCCGTGAGAATGGAGTCCTGACGCTCCAGGCGGTCTCCCCTTTTGCGGGCAATTCGGAAGGGTAAGGAAGATTCCGTAATTTCGCAATTGCTTACAGCCGTTTTTTGACGTAAATGTTTGTTGCGACACGAGACCTCGGCCCACAGTGCGGGGGAAACACGGTGTCTTCCCACGACAGTTCATTCGGTCGATTTGATCGACGAAAACGCGGGAAAAGCCGCTCGCGGCGACGTTCGGCGCGGCCGGCCTCTCGTCGGTGCAAACTAGGAGATCGAATCAATGGATGTGAAATATATCAACCCATTCATCCAAGCGGCGTGCGATGTCTTTGGAACCATGCTGGGAACTCGCATCCGGCGAAAGGCATTGGCTCTCAAAGACATGGGCTGTCCCACTTTCGACGTCACTGCCATTGTCGGGTTGTCCGGACGAGCGAGCGGCAGTGTGGTGCTGAGCGTGTCGCGACCGGTCGCCTTCCGGATCGTCGAGACGTTGCTTGGCTACCAGACAACCGAAATCAACGCAGACGTTGCGGATGCAGTCGGAGAGCTGGCGAACATGATCGCTGGCGCGGCAAAAGCGAAGCTCGAGCATTACGAGCTATCCCTCGGACTGCCGAACGTGATCGTGGGACGGAACCACACTCTTTTCTTTCCGACGTCGGTCCGCCCGATCTGTATCCTGTTCGACTGTGATTGGGGGCCGTTGGCGATCGAAGCGGGTTTGGCCTGCTCCACGGCTGGAACCAGCTCGGCGGAAACACCGGCGACCGTCAGCAACGCTTCCGTCCAAGGAGTGGCCCCGTAGCCCGATGCGACCGGCGACGTCAGCCCGCGTCCGAGGCGACGGGGGCCGCGACAAGGGATCACTGGCCCGGATGCGCAAAACCCAGAGATGACTTTTTGAGAAAACGGTCTGGACGAATCTATCGGCCGCCGTTGAATTCATGACACCTGCATGCTGCTACGCCTTTGCCTTGGCCGAATCGGACAAGTGCGACACAACGTGCGTGCAGGATCGCCCGTCACGAGGCAAGAACTATCATGAGGAGACAGCGTGAACGCTAACGCTCTCCTCGCAATCACGATCGTCGAAAAGATTGTAGCCGCACGGTACTCCGTTTGTGCGGTGATGGAGTGCTGGACAGAGAGCGCAAAGTCCGTACTGAGCGCAGGAGGCAGCGACGCAAGAGTGTAATTGTAATGGACCCCTGGACAATCGGAGGTGAGTTTCATGAAAGTCTTGTTGGTAGACGATTCGGGCACAATGCGAGCCATTCAGAAAAGAATGTTTGCCAAGCTCGGAATCCCAGACGGCGACATTGAGGAAGCAGCCGATGGCGTAGAAGCTTTGCGGCTTATCGAAGCGAATCGGTTTGACATCATCCTGACCGACTGGAACATGCCCAACATGGATGGATTGACGCTGTTGAAGGAAATTCGGAAGCGAGACGGTAATATCCCCGTGATCATGATCACGACCGAGGCGGAAAAGGCGCGCGTTGTATCGGCCATCAGTGCCGGCGTCTCAGACTACCTCGTCAAACCTTTCACCCCGGAGGCGCTCGAAGCCAAACTGCGGCGCTGGGTCCCCGCGGGGGTTGGTCAACTGTGATTGCCCGCGTGGCATCTCAGAAGAGGCTCGGCAGGAGGGCAGACGACTGGCGGTTTCAAAGCTGGCGTTTGCCCGACTGCCGAGGTCAGCTTGTCGTATGTGCTGGGCGAGAGCTGGTCGGCCGGTTGGTGCATGATGGCTGCTCGGTCTCTAACCCGTCTTCTACAGTTTGGCGGCGGTTTTTGGGGCGCGGGGGCGGGAATCCCGGGTTTTTTGCACGGCGCGGGCGGAACGGCGCAAAAACATGGTGCCAACAGGTCCAATGCTTGTCGGCC
>JAADHY010000035.1 GCA_013151585.1 Planctomycetota bacterium | reverse complement strand
GGGCCACCTGTGCGCCGTGTGGTTTTCGACATCGCCGGCAACAGGCAAACAGTTGCTGCAGAGCGTCGCGGTTGGCTGCGGACGGGTGGCGGGCCGTCTGAGCACGGGACCGCAAGCACTCGGCTGCTCATGCGAGGATCAGGACACCTGTTCGCCCGCGGGTTTGCTTGTTGCCGGACGGGAGAAACGTGCAGGACAGACTGATCGAGAGGAGGCTGACCGTGCGATACCACGACGTACGAGCAACGGGGGCAGCGTGGGCGGCCCGCGGCGTGAGCGAAACGGCCGCAGAGCGAAGGGGGCGATTGCGATTCGTGAGCTGGATCGGAGCCATCTCCACCGGTTTGGTGGTTGCGGTGGTGTCTTCGCAGCCGACACACGCCGGTCCAAAAGAAATCGGCCCGCAGCGTTTCGCTATCGTGTGCGCCGGTGCGCCGCACGACCTACAGCATTACCGCTGGTACTGGGGCGCGACGAGCGGTATGTTCGACGTGCTCGTAAAACGCTACGGTTACGATCCGGCCAACATCTATTTTCTTTTCTGCGACACCCATAACAACGACCCGCGCGTGGATTTTGTCGCCACAAGAGAAAACTTACGACGGGTGTTCCAGGAATTATCGGAGCGGATGACTCCAGAGGACACCTTTTTCGGATTTTTCGTCGGACATGGGAACCGGACCGACGGAAGCAGTAACTACGAGTTGACCGACGGGCGGGTGCGCGACGCTGAACTGGATCGGTGGCGCCGCTCTCTTCGAGCGCATGTCCAGACGTACGTGTTTACGCCGTGCCACACCGGCGGTTTTGCGCGCGTACTCGGCCGGCAGGCGGGAACGGTTGTCATCACAAGTTGCCAGGTGGACGAGGTGAATCAAGCCGGTTTCGCGGAGGCGATTCGCGACGCCTTGAATCACGCCCCCGGTGCTGATGCAGACGGTGATGGCCGAGTCTCGATCGGCGAAGCGTACAACTTCGCGGTTGAAGCGGTGAGGCAGTGGTACGCGGAACGCGGGCGGAAACTGACCGAGCATTGCCAGATCGACGACAACGGCGATGGGCAAAGCAGCTACGGTCGGCTGCCCACTGCCGGGCACGGCCGAATCGCTCTGAAACGGTTCCTCGCGGAACAACCACGAACCGAAAGGAAGCGACGATGAGGGGGCGAACGTGGTGGAAGACGTTGTTAGCGGTGACGGTGTTGCTTCATGTCGCTATCGCGGCGACCGCGGCCGACTCGGCCGGGCAGCAGGAATCGGACCATACATCGGGTAAGCAGGTTGAGCAGGTCATCGTAGTCTTCAAGACTCATTTCGATATCGGATACACCGAACTGGCGAGAGAGGTTGTCGAGCGATATCGGACAACGATGATCGACAAGGCGCTCGACGTTTGCGACGCGACTCGCGAGCTGCCACCGCAACATCGTTTCGTCTGGACCTTGTCCGGTTGGCCGATGACGCAGATTCTGTGGCCCGGTCAGACGGCCGAGCGCCGAGCGCGGATCATCCAGGCCATCCGCGACGGAAGGCTGGTCTGGCACGCGCTGCCTGGCACGACTCACACTGAATCAATGGACCTAGAGGACATTGTCCGGGGATTGGGCTTTTCCACGCGGTTAAGCAGAGCCCTCGACCTGCCCTTGCCCCGCGACGCCAAAATGACCGACGTACCATCCCACTGCTGGATCCTGCCGACCATTTTGAAACGGGCGGGCGTCGACTTTTTGCACTTGGGCTGCCAACCGAGCCAGTACAGGTCCCGACGTTCCCAGGCTTTTCTGGTGGGAAGGTCCGGATGGTTCGCGGCTGCTTACGATGTACTCGATCACCTACGGCAGCGACCTGAAGCCGCCTGATGACTGGCCCCACAAAACCTGGTTGGCGCTGATCCACACCGGTGACAACCAAGGACCACCGACCCCCGAAGACGTCAAGAAACTGCTTCAGCGAGCTCGAAAAGAACTGCCCGGCGTGAGAATCCGCATGGGACGACTTTCGGATTTCGGCGACGCCATCCGAGCGGAAAACCCCGATCTGCCGGTGGTTCGGGCTGACATGCCGGACACCTGGATTCATGGGATTCTATCGATGCCGATCGAGACAGCGATCGCGCGCCGCGTGCGGCCGGCCATCGCGGCTCTGGAAGCGCTCGACACGCTACTGAGTTGCTGGGGCGTCGAACACCCGGCGACGAAACCGGACATCGCCGCCGCTTACGAAGGCAGTTTCCTCTACGGCGAACACACCTGGGGCTACGATGCGAAACGGTTTCCGCGATTGTATGGTGAAGCGTGGAAGGCGGCGCGGGCGGCCGGCAAGTATCGGCGTCTCGAACAGTCGTGGGCCGACCACGGCGAGTACATCCGCAAAGCCGAACGCCTGGTCAAACCGAAGTTGACTGACTGCATGGAAGCGTTGGCACGGGCGGTCCAAGTTGACGGACCGCGCGTGGTTGTGTTCAACCCGTTGCCATGGGCGCGTGATGATGTCGTGACGATCAGAGTGGACTCTGCCAGGCTGGCACAGGCATCGCTGGTCGATGTCGCCACCGGCCAGCGGGTGGCGACCGAAAGGGATGGCTCGACCGTGCGTTTCGTGGCCCGTGACTTGCCGCCGCTGGGCTATCGCACTTACGCGCCGGCCGGTCAGCAGAGTTCGGCGACCGTGCGGATGGAAGCAGCCAGCCCGTCCGCAACGCTCGAGAACCGCTTTTTCCGGATCGAACTGGATCCGGATCGCGGTGCGATCCGTTCCTGGATCGACAAACAAACCGGTCGCGAACTGGTGGATGCGGAATCCGAATACGGTTTTGGTCAATACCTCTACGAGCGCTTCGACGCGGACGATGCCAGCGGCTTCTACGAGGCCTACTGCCGCGTCAAAGTTCCGTGGGCCCGCGCCGATTTCGCGAAGCCGGAACTGCCGCCGGCGTCCGAGGTCCCTCATTTGAGCGCGTCGCCCGAGAACTTCCGCCTTACGGTCCGTCGCGGCCCGGTCGCGACCACGGCGACGATGTCGGCTCCACCCTCGGACCGAGTGCCGCACGGGGTGTCGATCACCATCACACTTTACGACGCCCTGCCCTTGCTTGATTTGGCGTGGACGGTTGAGAACAAACAGGCCGATCCGTGGCCAGAAGCCGGTTGGCTGTGTTTTCCGCTGAGAATCGACGAGCCCTCGTTCCGTCTCGCCCGCCCGGGCGTGGTGATCGACCCGGCCCGAGACATCCGCCGATCGGCCAACCACGAAGTTTTTTGCCTCGCGGGGGGAGTGACCATTTCGGGAGCCGACGGGTTTGGCGCGGGCCTCTGCCCCGTCGAGTCGCCCTTGGTCAGTCTCGGTCGGCCCGGACTGTACCGCTACTCGCGCCAGTTCGGCCGGCGCGGTCCCGCCGTGTTCGTGAACCTTTATAACAACACTTGGGGGACCAACTTCCAACAGTGGATTGGCGGAACTTGGACCTCGCGCGTGCGGCTGTGGGTTACCCGGACCGGTCAGCCTGAGGCGGTCCGTACGGCGGACCTGGTGACACGTTCATGGCAGGCTCGCAGCCGTTCGAAGGCAGCCTGGACTGACGGGCCGGCCGGGAATCTGCCTCCGGCCCGCACCGGTCTGGAGCTATCGCGCCGGGGCACGTTGGTCACCAGCTTCGGCCTCAATCCCGACGGTGACGGCATCGTGCTTCGGCTGTGGGAGCAAACGGGCAGGAGCGGCACCTGTCGGATCCGTTTGCCGAGCGGGCTTCCCGTCACGCGCGCCCAACCGTGCGACCTTCGCGGGCAGTGGCAAGGCGACCCGATTCCGATCAGACAAGGCTGCTTCGATTTGTCACTCAGCGCCTACGCACCGTCGAGCGTGCTGCTCCATTCCGAGCGTTGAGCCAGACGTCGGGCACCGCGAGCTCGCCGAAAAGCCGGCGTCTCGTGCGATTCGACACGCGTCACCTTGCTGAAACCGACGTGAGGCGTGAAGTGAGCTTCGCTCTGGACACGCCGCGAATCAGCATGGACAGCAATCGGACGCGGCGGTAGGATTCGCCGCTGGAGTGACTCGTCCCACTTTCAACTCATCAAGCCGGTCCGCGCGGCCCGCTATCGAATCGTGCGATCTCCTCGGCCCGTCAGAACCCATCTTGGCCCGTCCTCGTCGGGCACACAAGACGCCTCATGGAAACTACGCTGCATCGCCAATTGAAGCAACATTACGGCGGATCAGGCGGCTTGCAAGAAGTCACCATCGACGGGTATCGCATCGACGCTGTCCAGGACGGTTGGCTGATCGAAATCCAAACCGGGACACTCGCCGGAATTCGGAACAAGGTGCGACGACTTCTGGACAATTATTCTGTGCTGGTGGTCAAGCCGCTGGTGGTTCGAAAGTACTTGATCCGGTGGAATCGTCCTGGAGGGCGCGTCGTCTCGTCACGTTACAGTCCTTCGCGCGGCCATTTGTACGACGTTTTCGAGGATTTGGTCCACATGGTCGAGGTTTTTCCTCATCCGAATCTGGCTTTGGAGATCGTTTTGACGGAACAGGAGGAGCATCGCGTCCCGGCACCACGGCGTCGCAAAGGCTATCGCGTCCAGGACCGGTTGCTCCGCGAGATCACCGACCGGGTTCGCCTGGAGACCGCCGCCGATTTGGTTGCGTTGTTGCCGAGGCCGCTCTGTCAGCTCGCATCACAAGAACCGGTGACGACGCTGGAGATCGCTCGCGAGATGGCCATTCCTCGCTGGCTGGCTCAGAAGGTCGGCTATTGCTTGCGACGGACCGGAGCCGCGCGGGTGGTGGGCAAGAAAGGTAATGCTCTGCTTTACCGGATCGAGCTGGCAGGCCCAGACGACCGGACCACCTCGGCCGCTTCCCGCGCCGCCTGACCGGCGGCAAGCAGCAATCGGGCCTCGGTCCTGGTTCAGAGCACCGTTTAGGAACCGTCAGAGAATAAGTTGTGCGGTTCGGGATGCGGGATGGGCTCTCTGGCCCGTCAAAACGCGACGGACAGGAATGTCCGTCCTACAAAATGAACACGTTATTCTCTGATGCCGCTTCAGTCGCGTTGTTGCGCGCGATCTTCGAGAAGCATCTTCCGGCTTCAGGCAGGTCCGGCTGCGGCCGTCTCGGAGACGACCCGATTGTGTTCGTCCACCAGCAGAATTCGCGGCCGGTGCTCGGCGACCTCGTCGGAATCGTACTGGGCGTAAGATGCGATGATGATCAAGTCTCCGGGTTTCACCAAGTGTGCTGCAGCTCCGTTAACGCAAATCGTCCCCGAACCGGGTGGCCCGGCGATGGCGTAGGTCGAAAGTCGCGCCCCGTTTGTAATGTCGTAGATTTCGACTTGCTCGTACTCAAGTATGTCGGCCGCGTCCATCAAGTCGCGGTCAATGGTCAGGCTCCCCCGATAATGCAAATCCGCTTCTGTAACCCGAGCCCGATGAATTTTTGATTTCAACAGTGTACGGTACATGACTTTAAACAACCTGACTGCAAATGGAATCTTCCGGACATGCCGTTTTCGATCGAAGCCGGGCAACGCGTCCATCCCAAACCGACGAAATTCTTCCGGGCTGGCCAGTGGTGTGACTTAGCTCAGCCGATTTGTCGCGCGTTCCCGTGAGCCTCCCGCTGCGATCCGATGCCATGGCTTGCAAGACTTACGCTCGCGCAACGAGCTTTCTTCCGCGAATTGTAGACGCTCCAGCGGGCGGCGAGAAGTCATGGAATCGATCGGTCCGAGTAAAACGATTTGTGTAGGCCGTCGGCTGTGCGAGAAACTGGCCCGTCACCCGGACACCGTCTTCTAGCCGCTCGCTGTCGGGGACGACCGGGAGAAAGCTCAATGTTTCCATGTCGCCGAGGGAGAAATCCTTGACGCCCTTCGTTGGACTCAATAAAACCGGACCACCAGACGTGCGTTTGTGGCCGACGAAAACCGAGGCCCCAGTCGCTGGCAGGCCGCGGCGGGGCGGAAAAGGGCTGGCCGAATCTGGTGAGCTGCCGCAAGGATCCAGGGTTAGCGGCCCTTCCTGACCCAATTGGCTGATTGAGTTTACGGAAAGCGAGACAGAGCACTATGGCCCGACTGACTCAAGCCGACCTCGTCGATCTGAACAAAACCTTTGAACAACGCACGCCGCAGGAGCTGATCCGGTGGGTCCAGACGACCTTCGGCGACCGGGCGGCTGCCATTTCGGCGATGCAGAAGGCCGGAGCAGTCATCTGCCACATGCTTTCGACCATGAAGGTCAGCATGAAGGTCCTGTTCGTGGATACTGGGGTTCTTTTCCCCGAGACACTCGAGACTCGGGACCGCATTGCCAAGGAATACGGCTTGGAGATCGTCACGTTGCGGCCGGAGAAGTCCTTTGAAGAACAAACGCGGGAGCTGGGCGTTCTTTACCTGACCCCCGAAGGACAGAAGCAGTGCTGCCATCTGCGAAAAGTTGAGCCGCTGCTGAAGGTGGCCGATCAATACGACGCGTTGATAGGCAGCTTGCGACGCAGTGAAGGCGGACGCCGCAGCGTCTGCCCGATTCTGGCTGTCGATCCGGAAATGAACTGCCTGCGAGTCAACCCGCTCGTTAACTTCAGCGACGAGCAGCTTGAGCAGTACATCCGCGAGCACAACGTCATCGTCAATCCGCTGCACGACCAGGGCTATCCAACGATCGGTTGCAATCGCTGCACGACCCCGGTCTTGCCGAACGAACCGAAACGAGCGGGACGGTGGCGTCATTTGGGGCCCTGGTCGCAGTATTGCGGCATCAATCCGACGGATGTCGATCAGGATACATCGCTGGCGATTGATCTTCCGCAGGAACTGATCGACCGCATCCTAGGCCGGGAGACGGACTTCGTGATCTGATGGCCCAGCAGGGCCGGGCTAACTCCCGCGACGAGTCAGGCACGCGATGCACATGCAATTCGGGTCGACCGTCTGTTTGTGTGCCAGCCCGTGGATGATGCCATCAGCGGAATCGAACTTCGACGCGATGAGGTCAAAATACTGCGCATCGTGTGCATTGTATCGTCGGAATACGGCGTAGGCGATGTGGTCGGCCAATTGGATGACACGCGATGCCCGGGAGTCAACGAATAACGGAGTGTCCGCCAAATACCGGATGACGCCCCATTGCGTTCCCAGGGTCCGAAAGTCCCGAGCCATCTTTTGGAGCGTCGTTTCGTGGGTGCTTTCATCAAGGATGATCAGGCCGCGCTGGCGATCCCCTTGTGCGTGCAGACGGCGCAGGTAAAGATTGAATCGGCTACAGAGGTCCTCGAAGGCTAATTCCATCGGGTCTTGGCCTGGAAAGGAGCGTTTGTGAACCGCGCACGCAAAAGCTCTCGCCGATTGATACGAGTGACTCAGTACATCGAGAACGGCTTTGATCACCCCTTGGGCTTCGTCGCGGGACATGCCGCGCCACGGAATGTCCCTTCGCGAGAATATCTCAGAGGCATGAAACTCGACGGCATGCGGATCGTTGGGTTGGATGCCCGCAGCGAGATCATCGAGTTGCTGAGTGATCCAGTGCACCTGAGATTCGAAAACAGAGACACCGCCGAGGACGAGGTATTCCTCGTTCGGATTCGCTGCAGAACCGGCATCGTCCAGGTAGAGAAGATGCATGGCGCAAGAAAAAGGCAGCCAGGCGGACTTGCGTCCGGCGGACTGCAAAGGCAGCCCTCCCAACTGCACCTAAATCATCGACCGCACTTGCCGAGATGTCAAGGGCTTTTCAGACGCTGGCCCGCGAGTCCGGTTCATCGACTTGCACCAGTTTAGCCGGAATACAGGTCGCTTGTCTACGTCTGACTGTGGGGAAACGCCAGCCCATTCCCGGCTCTTCGCATTGGGGACGCTGCGGGCTACCGAGACGCCGGCCAGGAGACGTGGAAAGTCGTGCCTGTCTTCGGGCTTGAGTGGACCTCGATTCGCCCGCCGTGGTTCGTCACGATACGCCAGCACTTGGGCAGGCCAAATCCGAGGCCGCGGCCAGCCTGCCGTCCTGAAAAGAACGGATCGAAGGCGTGCTGGCGCTCCTCGTCGTCCATTGCGACGCCGTTGTCCCACACGGTCAGCAGGCCAAAAGTCCGGCCCGCTTGGTCGACGGGCTGTGTTGCGATTCGGACGAGCCCTTCCGGTTCGACTGCTCCGAGCGCATTTCGTACCAAGTTGGTCACGACCACGGCAAGTTGCACGGGATCCGCCCATACCGGAACCGACGGATGGAGGTCCGTTTCGACCATCGCCCCGCTCTGGTGGACCTCGTCCTGCAGTTTCTGGACAGACTGGCGGACGGTGTCGCTTAGGCAGCAGACGATCGGCTCGGGCTGCGGAGGCCGAGCGAAGAGCATCAAATCGCCGATCATGTCGCGGATGCGGTACGCCTGCCCGGCAATGACTTTCAGCGCCTGACGCCGCTCCGGATCCGTCTCGGACCGTAATAGAAGCTGCACCCGCCCGACAATCGTCGCCACGGGATTATTGATCTCGTGCCCGGCCCCGGCGGCAAACTCCGCCAGCGCTTCTATTTTGGCCTGGTCGAGCGGGACGGCATCGGGATCGGTCATCAGGACCTCGTCCAAACGGCCCGGCAAAGCCCGCGATGGTGGGGCGACGCTACGTGGATACCGAGCTCGGCTCAACGTCCAGCAACTTGCAGATTCGCTCGATGAGCGTTTCGACTTCGAAGGGCTTCTGCAGGAAGTCGTCCGCACCAGCTTCCTTGAGGTCGTCGATCTTGTCGGCTTCCACCATGCCGCTGATGCAGATGATACGGACATCCTCCAACGACGAGTCGGCTCGGATGCGTTGGCACACCTCCTTGCCGTTGATGTCCGGCAGCATGACATCCAGCACGATAACGTCCGGTTTGTATTCTTTGACCATCATGCCGGCGTCGAAGCCATTGTTGGCGACCCGCACCTCGAACCGGCCATCCTGTTCCAACACGTCGCGGATCAGTTCGACCAGTTCTTCGTCGTCATCGACGATTAACGTTTTGCGGCGTCCGCTTTCCAGGGCGTCCGTGGGAATCCCGTTTTCTTTCATGAACTTGTAGAGAACGTCGCGGGGAATCCGACGGAACCGGGAACCGGGAACGCGGAAGCCCTTCAATTGGCCCGAATCAAAGCAGCGAATGATCGTCTGCTGACTGACTTTACAAATCTTCGCTGCTTCGCCTGTCGTGAAAACGGTTTTCATCTTTTTCATCGTCCCGTGACCTCATTCTGTTCGGCCCGGCCTGGGGCGTCCGCTCCGCACCCGCATGCGCCACGTCCCGCCGCGGCTCGGGCCGAAAACCTCCCTGAACGTCACCAAAATGACGAAACCACCGAAAAACGCGATTTTACCCGTATTCGCGTTAATCGCGATTGTATCTATTCTATGAGATCGGTCAACACCATTTCATCGGCCCAGCTCGCCTCCCCGCTAATATTGGCGGATTCCCGCTGTCACGCGCAAATACGCACCGATCTGCAGTCTCCACCCTCCAGCCGAAGCTTCGCAACTTCTTTGCTTGCCTGGACCTTGCGCAATTTGAGCTCGAAAAAAGCCAGCAGGGGACGTTCGGGAAAGGCTGCCCCGCCCACGGCCGCGGGGCGCCGATGAAGTGACTTCGGCCAGAATCGAATCAAGTCGCCAGACGATGCGGCTCTTTCAAGTAAATCATGAGCACGGCCAAGTCGGCCGGAGTGATCCCGCTGATGCGGCTGGCTTGCCCGAGACTGCGAGGCCGTACCTTCGAGAGTTTCTCTCGGGCTTCGAACCGCAACTGCGGCACGGCAGCGAAGTCGAACGATTCCGGGATGACGATCGAGTCGATGCGGGCCTGCTTTTCAATTTGGGCCGTTTGCCGTCGGATGTAACCGGCGTACTTGGTCTCGATTTCGACCTGCCGCTGGGCGCGAGGGGAAAGGTTCATCCGGGCGGCCTCCGGACAAAGCCGGCAGAGGTCGGCCCATCGCATCTCGGGACGTCGCAGCAGTTCTTCCAACGTCGCCCCGTTGTGCCGCCGTGACCGGATCACCTCGGTCGCCCGCTGAATTTCCTGTTCGTACTGCTGGAGCAACCGCCATCGGCCGTCATCGACCAACCCGACGCGGTGGCCGACCGGCGTCAGACGTCGGTCGGCGTTGTCGTGTCGCAAAAGAAGACGATATTCGGCGCGCGAAGTAAACATGCGATACGGCTCATCGACGCCGCGTGTGACCAGATCGTCGATCATCACTCCCAAATAGGCTTGGCTGCGGTCGAGGACCAGCGGGGGCCGGCCCGCCAATTGCAGCGCGGCGTTGATGCCGGCGATCAGCCCTTGGCCGGCGGCCTCTTCGTAACCGGTTGTACCGTTGATCTGGCCGGCGAAAAACAAACCTTCGATTCGCTTGGTCTCGAGCGTGGGTTTCA
>JAADHY010000697.1 GCA_013151585.1 Planctomycetota bacterium | reverse complement strand
CTGTGGCTCTTCTTTCGCCTGAATCGCCAAGGTTATGCCGGCCATCCGCGCATGGGGGCGAATTGGGAGTTTTACGCCACGACGTTCATCGAGGGAGCTTGGCTGGAGCCGATCTTGATCCCGATGACCATCGGCCGCCAAAACCAGCGCATCGCGACATGCCGCGACACCAATGGCCGACTGCATTTGGCGTGGTCAACGGGCGATCATTTTCGCGACTGGCCTTGGCGGGTGCGGTTCGGACGTTTGCCGGACGTGGCCGGCCAGCCGGCAAAGCCGCCGCTCGTGCCGGCTGCGACCGGTCCACCGGCGACCGTGGTGGAACCCGACATTCGAAGTTGGGCCATCCGGCGCGGCGATCAAACCTTCCAAGTTTACTTTGGGGACTTGCACCGGCATACGGACATCAGCCTTTGCTTTCCGACGGCGGATGGCTGCCTGGTCGATGCGTACCGCTACGCCCTGGACGCCGCGCGGCTGGACTTTTTGGGCATCACCGATCACACCCGCGACACCGATCCGTATCCCTGGTGGCGCACGCAAAAAGCGGCCGACTTGTTCTATGTCAAGGGACGGTTCGCCTCGATCTACAGCTATGAGCGGAGCAACAGTATCGTCGGCGGCGGACACCGGAACGTCTTTTTCCTGGAACGGGGCTGGCCGGTGTTCCGCAGTGACGCACACTACGGCTACGTTGGCGGGCCGCGGCCGAAGAACAACGATCCCGACGCCGCCCTTTATCCGCACTTGCGCGGCAAGAACGCTTTCTGTATCCCGCACACACCCGGATACAGTCGAAAAGCCCAGAAGGGGACATGGACGTTCAACGATCCGCAGGTCGAGCCTCTGGCTGAATTGATTCAGGCCTTCCGGCGCGACTACGAACGGCCAGGGCCGCCTCAGTGGCCCGACGCCCGGACACGCGGCTCCATCGCCGAAGAGGCATCGCTGTGGTACGCCCTGGCGCGCGGATACCGGCTCGGCTTTATCGCCTCCAGCGACCATCACGCCACGCACACCTCATACGCCTGCGTGTGGGCGGCCGGACCGCTGCGCGAACAGATTTTTGAAGGCTTAAAGTCGCGTCGCACTTATGCGGCCACCGATAAGATCATCCTCGACGTGCGGATGGGTAACGCGCTGCTGGGCGAAGAGGTGCAGGCGCCAGCAACGCCAGAGCTTTACTTCCACATCCGCGGCACGGACGTGATTACCGAGGTGCAGGTCGTGCGCAACCGCACGATCGTCGCCCGCATGACTCCGATGACCAAGGAGTACGAAGCCACATTCCGCGACGAAACGTATCCGGGCGGAGCGGCTTACTACTACGTGCGAGTTCGTCAGCGGGATAACAACATGGCGTGGGGGTCGCCGATTTGGGTCAAGTGATCACGGCGACCTCGGCTCGCCGGTGTCGTCGTGGCTTTGACGGCATCGTTTGCTCGACGGAGTGGCTCAACCCGTTTTCGAGCCTCTTTCAGACCCGGGTGGCGAAGCAGCGGCTGAGCCGCTCTTGGGAAAAACCGCCGTCGATTGTCGGGATTGACTCGGCGGCCGCGCAGCGACGCGTGGTTGTTCGGTCCAACCTCATTTCGTCGCATGCGGTCCTTTCCTTGCTCAGTGTCGTTGCCGGACCGTGTCTAAAGCTTTCGGGAAACAACTTGCGACGCTAAACCCGAAGCGTCAGCAAGGAATCGGCAAAACCAATATCCGAAAAATAGCCGTCCTCGCTCACGCGTCGTGTTGTCCTGACCGCCGCCGATGTTGCAGCTTTTTTTCGCATGGCCCATATTAGGACTGCATCGACCCGACGGTGAGTCCCTTCGAAAGTCTTTCCGAAAACAGTTCTCCGACCGAGGACACCCGATGTTTCAGGATCCGAAATACCAAAGCGGCGAACCGCCCCGTCCCGAAGGGCTTCCGGCTGATGTCATCATCAGCCCGGACACGCAGCGTCCCGAGCGCTTGCCGCCGGGACAAGTCCGCACGCGGAAGTGGCCCGTTCTACACGCCACCGTCGTGCCACAGATCGACTTAACTGAGTGGACGTTAGAGGTCTGCGGATTGGTGGAACACCCCTTCATACTCGATTGGGAACAGTTCCGTCAGCTTCCGCGCGTGAAGGTTTTTGCCGACTTTCACTGTGTCACCCGCTGGTCGCGGCTGGGAAACCTGTGGGAAGGCGTCGCGGTCCGGACGCTGTTGGAGCGGGCCGGCGTGCGGCCGGAAGCCCGGTTCGTAGTCATCACTGGATACGACTCTGGGTGGACCACCAACCTGCCACTGGCGGACTTCGATTCGGAAGACGCTCTGATCGCCGATACACACGACGGCCAGCCGCTCAGCCCTGACCACGGTGGCCCCGCCCGACTAATCATCCCGCGGCTCTATGCCTGGAAGAGCGCCAAGTGGGTCAGGTCGATCGAGCTCACCGCCGAGGACCGACCTGGCTACTGGGAACAAGCTGGCTATCACAACCACGGCGACCCGTGGAAGGAGGAACGGTACCAGTGACGCAACCGTCTCAGCTTTGAGGCAGAATCCTGAGGCATTCGATCACAGGTTGAGACAAAGCAGAACATGAGCGATCCGGCCTCCCTGGCCAATGCCGGTGCTGCCAAGACCGGCGGCGCCGCACTTTGGCCCGTGCTGCCTTCATTGGCCCGCCGGGAAATAGCCGCAACGTCGAGTTCGTGTGTTCTTTCGGACCAACCTTTTCACAACTGCGAAACACTGTTTTAGAGATGATGCCGCGGCGAACATGAACGAATAGGGAAAAGTGCGCCGTGGGGCCTCAACAACCACATTTCTTTCGGTCTTCCAAAATCTCGCTGACGTCGTCCGCGTTCTCGTGACACGCACTTCCGCTTACGGCCACAGAAAGCGATCGCCGCCCGCAAGCGCGTGCAATGCAGAGACAACCGATCGGGAGACCTCCGAGCCGCAAAACAGAGTCTCCTGAGTCGTCCTGAGCTGGCGCGATTGTTCGCAAGGCAGTGCGTCGTTACTATGAAACTGCGGTGCGAGGTTGATGTTGACTCAGGACCGCGGCCGTGAGAGTGTTCGTTATGGCAACCTTTGAGGAGTCAGAGATGAGTCGTCAACTTGGTTTTCGACATTTCGTGGGCCCAGGGCTCTTCGTGAGCGCTGTCTTTCTGGGAATGGCGGCCGTTGCGGTTTTCGGCGCAGAAAAAAAGACGGCGTGGAAGCCACTCATGGACGGGAAGACCCTGGCCGGCTGGCACCCCGTCGGTGACGGAAAATGGACGGTCAAAAACGGCGCGTTTGTCGGCCGGGCGAACAAAACGAAACTTTACGGCCTTCTCGTCACGGACAAGACTTTCCGCGACTTTGATCTGCGGCTGAAGTTCAAGTGCCTTTCCGGTGACAGCGGCGTTTACATCCGGACCATCATCAAGCCTCCCGATCAGGCTCACGGACTGCAGATCCAAGTGGGATTGCCCGGGAGTGGCACCGGCGGCATCTATGAAAGCTATGGACGGGCCTGGCTGGTGAAGCCGACAAAGGAGCTGGAGGAAAAAATCCTGAAAAAGGACGACTGGAACGAGATGACCATTAGCGCCCATGGCGGGAATGTGGTTGTGCACGTCAACGGCGTGAAAACAGCGGAGCTGAAAAACGATCCCAGTCGGCCGGAAGGACATATCGCGCTGCAGATGCATTCCGGCACGGTCATGCACGTGATGTATAAGGACATTGAGATCGCGGTTTCGCCGAGCAAGTAGGCAGTGCAACATCAACCGCGAAGACGAGTGCCTCGCCAGCCTGAAGGACACGAGTGTGAATGTCCGCGCCGTCCGGCACACGATTGTTACCTTGGTCGCGCTCCATAGCTTGCTGCTGGGAGCGGCCATGCTGTTTTTCCCGACTCGCACTCTGCACGCAGTGGGCTGGACATACGATGGCGACGTATTCTTTCCGGCGCAGGCGGGGCTCTTTCTGCTGATTCTCGGCAGCGCTTACATCGCTGGGCTGTGGCACGACGGTTTCGTGTGGTTGCTAGTGGCGTCGAAAGTGGCCGCCGTTCTGTTCCTGGTTTTCGAGTACTTGCTGGGGCATGCCCCCACAGTCGTATTCTTTGCTGCGTTGTTGGACGGGCTGATGGGTCTGTCCGTCGGAGCGATCATGCTCTGGGAGCTGCGTTCGACCGTCACGAGCGGGCGTGACGAGCCGGCGCGGCCAGATATTGAGGCGGACGCGGGCAACGTCACGCGGTCTTTGCCGTAGTCACTCGCTCGTGTTTTCGCTATGGTGGCGACGTCGCGGGCTGGGTTCGACATTTGCCAACACGGAGGATTCCAAGCTCATGGCAGACGAAAAAACTGTTTCGTTCGTGAAAGGTTATTTGGCCGATCTGGCCTCGTTGTTGCCGCAGTTGGATGAGGCTCGGATTGCCGAGGCGATTCACCAGTTGCGTCAGGCTCGGGACCGAGGCAACACGGTTTTCATTTGCGGTAACGGTGGTAGTGCTTCGATCGCTTCGCAAATGGTCGTCGACATCGTGAAGTGCGCATCACTGGGTAAGCCGACTCGTTTCAAAATGATCGGCTTGACCGACAGCATCTCAACTATTACGGCCTACGCAAACGACGAGGGGTACGAAACGGTCTTTGTCGAGCCGCTCAAGAACTTCGCCCAAGCAGGCGATGTGCTCATCGGCATCAGCGGCAGTGGCAATAGCGAAAACGTCTTGCGGGCGGTCGACTATGCGAACGAAATTGGCTGTCTGACGATTGGTCTGACGACCGGTGAAGGCGGACAACTGCGCGAACGAGTCGACTTGCCTCTGCTGGTCCCGGCGAAGCACATGGGCCGACTGGAGGACTGCTTTTTTGTAATGACGCACATCCTGTGCTATGCCTTCGTCGAAGACGCGGCCTAGCGGTTGACCACAGCCGAAACCAAGAGGGGGCGAGACATTGCGAGCCGACAGCGCAAGCCGCGGGCGGGAACGGCTGACCCGGCGCTGGCGAGTACAGTCTGCCCAACAATCGCGCTGTGACAACGCACCAGCCGACGGACGGCAACGGCGACAAAACTAGCGTGCTTCGTGATCCCGCTGTCCGGCGAGGACGAGGGCTGGGAGACACTTCGATGAGTGTCTGTGAGCTGTGCGGACGCGAGTCGACGCTGATCAGCGCCGGATTGGGGCTGTGCGCCGCGTGTGTGCAACGCGGCGGACGGAAGGCTCGAGAATATGCAACCGAAGCGCACCACCGCGAGCGCCGTCGTTTCGGACTGCCAGGCTCGGTGCCGCGAAGCCAGCCGGGAGCCCGTTGTCGCCAATGTGCGAACGGCTGTCGGATCGCGCCGGGGCAAGTCGGTTATTGTGGCGTGCGAGCGAACAAGTCGGGGCGTCTGATCGGAGGCGACGCGGCAGCGGCCGCTGTCTCGTGGTATCACGACGCGCTCCCCACCAATTGCGTTGCCGACTGGGTCTGTCCCGCTTCCACCTCGGCCGGATATCCCCGTTTCACTGACACGCGCGACCCGGAGCACGGCTATACGAATCTGGCCGTTTTCTACGAGGCGTGCTCTTTCGACTGCTTGTTCTGTCAGAACTGGCACTTCCGCGAGCACAGCATCTCCGGACCTCGACGCACCGCGGCCGAGTTGGCGGCGGCCGTCGATCAACGAACTCGCTGCATCTGCTACTTCGGCGGTGACCCGTCGTGCCAAATGGCCCATGCGCTGAAAGCGTCGCGGCTGGCGCTGGATCAGGCCGGCAATCGAATCCTACGAATCTGCTGGGAAACAAACGGCTCGATGAGCCGTTCGGCGCTGCGGCAGGCCGTCCAGTTGAGTCTGGAGACCGGAGGCTGCATTAAGTTCGATCTGAAGGCGTGGGATAGGTCACTGCATCGAGCTCTTTGTGGCGTTTCGAACCGACGCACGTTGGCCAATTTCGACTGGGTCAGCCAATGGATCCAGCACCGCCCGGACCCGCCGCTGCTGATCGCGTCGACCTTACTCATTCCCGGTTACGTCGATGCTGAGCAAGTCGGCCGGCTGGCTCGATTCATCGCTCAACGGAATCGAGACATTCCGTGCACTCTCTTGGCCTTCCATCCTCGATTTGCGATGTCCGACTTGCCGACGACTTCCCGCGAACACGCCGAACGCTGCCTCGCGGCCGCACGCGAAGCCGGTCTGACCCGCGTTCACCTGGGCAACCTACACTTGCTGTCGTGAGATTTGTGAAAAGATCGTCAGCCTCGCTCATCCCATGGATTTGAAGACGTGCTTTCCTGGCGCGATCGCAACGTCCGCTCAACGGCCGCGCCACGAGCATCCCCCGCAGCAGAAGCCCTCGCTGGCTCGAGAGTTACTTTTGGGAAGCCGATCCGCGTCACGGCTGCTCCAGCAGCGTACGGATCTCGTCAGGCGTTTTCGCGGTCAGCAAGGCCTGTTGCACGGCTTCCAGGACCTCAGTCCGCTTCTCCGCCTGAACCAGCGGGAGCAAGTCCCGGCCGTCGGAACCGAATCGGATTTCCAGAGCCACTTCAATGCCGCGCAAGAGCCCTTCCCGTCGGCCTTCTTCCCGGCCTTCTTCCCGGCCTTTCGCCTCGGCCATCCGCTCTAGACTCGTCAGATAAGGCATTTGTTTCTCCTGTTCATACCGGAGAATCTCGGCACGAAACTGCTGTTCCGCCTCAGCGGGGAGTTCCATCAGCCAGTCGATTACCCGGAAAAACTGACGAACCTGTTCCGCGTCCAAGCCCCGCTCGAACAAACTCTTCACCACTCGGACCTTCCAGAACCGTCGCAGGTCCGGTTGATCCCGTGTGGCAAGTGTTTTCAAGTGAGCCAACACAATCGCCGCAAACGGGTTCGCATCCCGCTCCAGCTCGGTCTCTTGGTCCGCGTAGTCCACCACTTTAGCAATCGGAAACTCCATCCGGACCGAAAACCCCCAAAGGTCGTATCCGAAATGATCCGGACGCCAGTCCCGTTGCGAATCGCCCAGGACGGCCAAACTGACCACTGGACGACGAAACCGATCGAAAATTCGATAATTGTACACGTAAATCCGCTCGCCGAACTCTTGCTCCGGCTGGTTCTGCACCTCCGCGTGTACCAGAACCCATGTCTCCTCACCATCGCGCCGCCAGACCTTGAACAGCTTGTCGGCCAGACGGACCCCCAGCTCTGCTTCCCGAACAATCTGCTGCAATTCCGTCTCCAGGCTCTGGTACCCCCGTTCCCAGTCCACACCGGCAAACACCCGAGGAAAAAAGAAAGCCAGAAACTGGGGCAGGAATTGCTCCAGAGCCTCTTTCCACGGACTGTCGAACTCGCCCATCGTCCCGTCCCCTCAAATCACATGCTATTTTACCAGCTCGGCCAGTCTTCGGCCCACCGAAATCTTCGCCGTCCGGTGCAACTCACGGAATCACTTTCAGCCGGTAGCGGACCGTGGTCGCTTGGCCCGACTGGTTGGAGACGCGAAAGGCCACATCAAACTGGCCCGGTTTCGGCAGCATGCCAGATAGCTCGCCGGTGCTCGGATCGAGCCGAAGACCCTCCGGCAGAGAGATGGGCGAGAAAGTGAGCCGATCGCGGTCCCAATAGGCCGCGTTGTACGAAGACTTTTCGCTGCGGTGGCAACGGAGATCGCCGATGGAGCGGATGACGCCCGGCTGGTAGCGGTAGGGCTGGCCAACTCGGGCTGTTGTGGGCGGAGTCGTATACACGTACGGCCGCAGGGCTTCGGCGTAATCCGACGGTCCGCTTTCCACGCCCCGCTTGTCCACGGCCACGACCCGGTAATACGCTTTGTTCGTGTTCGGTAGGGAAAGGTGAGACCCGATGACGCGCAGCCGGGTATCGGTCACGCGAGCGATCAAGTTGCCGGGAACCTCGACCACTCCGGCGTCCGGCGCATTGGCAGGCTTCGCCTCGAACTCCTTCATAGAGCTGACAAACCCTTTGCCGCGGAACAACATATAGGGTTTGTCGCTCACCGTGAAACCTTTCTCGTCGCTTCCGTAAACTTTGTAGGCCACCGGTTGCGTGCCCTCGGGATTGGGCTTCCAATTGAGGACCCAGCCCCCGTCGTCGGGAAGCAGTTTCACGTCCAGAGGCACACCTGGAGCTCGGACGCGAAACCGGAAGGGGCGGCTCCACGGTCCCCAGACGCCTGTTTTGTCCCGAGCTCGGACGTGCCAATAATATGTGGTTCCGGGGTTCAGCAGCCCCGCATAGGGAATCGTCCATTCTGGGCGCCCGTGCGCCCTCGTCCGCGACGTCAGCCATTCGAAGTTCGGCGACAACGGCCACCGCATGTCCGGGTACTCGGACAGCTCGAAGTGGTAGTCCACAATGCGGTCACCGTCCGGATCGGTCGCCTCACTCCAACGGAACGTGAAGCGCGTGCCGTCGACCGTTTGGCCGTCGGCGGGAAAAAGGGACCGCTCGGGTGCGGTCGGCGGGTGCCACTCGGTTCGCTCCATCCATCGATGGGTAACGCGGACCCGGCGCGGCCCCCGTGTCTGATCGGTGTACACAATCCGGTTTGTGCCGACTGTCAGCTCGGGCAAGCCCAGCGCCGAAGCTTGAATGTCGTGTTCGAAGTCAATCGCCCCAGCGGCTCCGTCGCCATTCAGCACCAGCCGCAGCCAGAAGCGATACATCGGCTTGCCTCGCGGCGAGATCAGGTTCAGGTCGTCGAGCTCAGCCGCAAGGCTATGGTCGCCGGGGCCGCAAGCTTCCGCCGCGGTGCGCCACTGTTTTCCATCCGGCGACCATTGCCACTGGGCCGTCGCCTGGTCTGCCAGAGCGATTTGGGCCGTGGCGGAGCCGCCCACGAACACATAGGGGCTGTGGAATCGCCACTGCACACGAGCGGGCTTCTCGGGCTGGATCGGGCGAATCACACCGAGCCCCGTGTCGAACACGGCGTTTTCGATTGCGTCCGCTCCCCAAGCTGCGACCGGATGACACAGGTCGGGGCGGTACCACAATTTGCCGTTGCGCAACTTGTCGTAGGCGATCGGCCCCCAGCCCTGAAGTAGATCCCCCCAGCCGTCTCGCTTGCGCTGTCCGGCATGGAGTGCCTTGCCCGCAGTGTATTGTTTGCCAACGTGATCCCATCGCAGCTCCAACGACTCACCCGGCCGCAGCGTCAGGTCCATGCTATGCTTGGTGGTCCGAGGAAAAGCTTTGCCGCGTGACCCCTCGTAGCTGTAAAGCGATGCGGAGAACTCGTCGCGGCGGCGACTGTAGGCTTGGCCGATCCCGTATGTGTGGGTGCGTTTCATCAGGTCATGGTCGCGGACAATCTCGGCCGCTGAGGCAATCGTGCGATTGTCGCGTCTGAGACAAATCACATGTTCGTCGCTGTCAAGCATATGCCACGCGCCGTCAAAAAAGACTTCACCGACGACGTGTCCCACCGGAAAACAGCGTCGCGTCTTCAACCCGGCAGCAGCCCAAAGATCGTTCAGCACCAGCGCCTGGTTACCGCAGAGCGTGTATCCGTAAACGTTGAGCACTTTGACGGCGTCATTGCATTCGGCGTCCCAGGTGCAGGCGTGAAACCGGCGACGTCGGATGAACTCCCAGATCGCCCGCGCTCTATCGGCCGGCTGCGTGTAACCACGAGTCGCTTCGGCAACGATGTCTTCCAGCGTCCGCCAGTTCCGTCGACCGTTGACTGTGAGCCACGGATTGACCACATCGGTCTCACCGATGTTCTCGATTAGCACCGATCGATTCGGCTCCCAACCTTGCTCGAATGCCACGTAACCAATGGGGCCGCGCGTCATGACTCCGTCGACCGTGCCGCGGAACGTGATGTGGTACGCGTGCCGGCTCTCGGTGATCCGCTCGACATGACATCGAGCCCGATCGGTCGGTAAGTCCTCGTGCGGCTTTTTCGGCTCGCCAACGACGGCCGCGAGGCTGGCTGCAACAAAGCCCAACCCCAATACGACTCCCGTGAAGACGTTCGACATCCATCCTGTTCCTTACGTTTTGCGCTGGTGTCCGCCGCAGCGACGGCCCGAAAGTTGATGGGCTGTTCCGATTCACTCGCACGGTACTTACAGCATCTTCGCCAAGAAAAATGTCGGGACAGCTCCGTTAACATGTTCCGGCGCCGCAAATCCCATCGTTTCGTAAAGTCGCCGCGCCCGACGGTTGTCTTCCCGAACTTCCAAAGTCACTTTGCAGCATCCTAGCTCGCGCGCCTTTTGAATCACCTGTTCCAGCAGACGTCGCCCGGTTCCTTGCCCGCGATGTTCGGGCAACACAGCCAAGTCGTGAATGTTGATAAGCGGACGCGCCGCAAATGTCGACATCCCGAGAAAACAGACGGCGATGCCTACGGGAACCTGCTCGACAAACGCGAGGAAAACAAGAGTCGTCGGATGGCGACGTAAGGCTGGAATCAAGCCTTGACGTACCGAGTCGGGCAAAGGACGGCCTGTCCCCATCGGATCGCGCGCGTACGCGTCGATGAGCCGAACGACCGCGTCTTGATGATCCGCCCGGGCAAGGTCCGCCTCGACAATTTGAACCCGATCTTGCATGCTGTGCGACTCCGCTGCCGTTCCCGAACTTTCCACGAATCCGCCGTCGGCTCAGCTTATCGCTCGCAGGCGGTTTTTGGCAACGAACCCCGGCCTTGAAAGCCTAAGCTGCGTCCAGGAACGCCGGCTGCGGCTTGCTTGCCAAGAGGCGAAAGACTGATCAACGAGCCCATCCGGCTGACACTGAGCCAGCCGAGGGCTGTTACCGGTGGCCTGTCCGTCCCAGGGAGGTCGCTATCCTTTGAAGACTCGCCAAATCGCCGGTTTGAACTCCGATCTGCTCGAAACGTGTTGCCCCGATGGCGGGAATCTGGCTAGAATCTCGCCACTTTTGCGCCGCAGCCCTGGCGCTGAATTCTCGCAGTGCACCGAAAACGAAATTGGCAGCGATGTCGCCAGCTCCCCAGGATCGTAAACGAGGATTCCTGCCAGAGACTTTGCGCTCGGTCACCGCCTTTACGTCTAATCGTCCTTGGGGGACGATCGGCTGCGTATTTCTGGTGTCCGTTCTGTGTCTGGCGATTACGATTCAATTCATCCAGTTCAAGACGAAGCGATCGGATTTGATCGACCCCGACGCCCCGT
>JAADHY010000600.1 GCA_013151585.1 Planctomycetota bacterium | reverse complement strand
TAGCCGGACGATCAGCATCGCCCGCGAGCGGAGGTCTATCCGCTGGGGGGCTTGAATGCGTCGACCGTCACCCAGTTTTTGCAAAACGTGGCTCCCGACGCCCGCATCTCGGTCGATGAGAACGCCGGGACGATCCTGGTCTGGGCCACACCGAAGCAGCAGCAGATGATCGGCGAGGCGATCCAGAAAATGGTGGCTCAGGCGGGCGGCGAGAGCGGCACGAAGATGGCGGTCTACAACGTGCCCCACACAGGAGCGCCCACGGCCTACACGCTCTTGCGGCCCGCATTTCCGCGAGTGACCTTCACGTACACGTCGTCGGATCCGAGCCGCCTGCTGGCTTGGGGCCCGGCACGCGATCACAAGTTGATCCAACAGATTGTGGACCAACTGGAAGATACGGCGGGGCTCGAGCTGCGCATTTACGACGCCTCGGCCATTGGAGCGACCCAAACGCGCGACCTGTTGGCCAACGTGGTGCCCGACGTGAAGTTCACCATCGGCAGTGACGGCAACTCGCTGATCGCTTGGGCTAAGCCGGAAGATCATGCTCTCATCAATCAGGCGATTACTCAGCTTCGCGAAGAGAAGCAGAAGCAGGGCGAGCGAGAAATGCAGCTTTATCCGCTCGAAGAAATCGACGCGAGCACGGTGCAGAGCGTGTTGCGAGACATGTTTCCCAACATCCGAATTCTCGCCTCGCCCCGCACGCCGACCCTGGTGATCTGGGCTTCAAAGGCGGAGCACGAGAAGATCGCCGCCGCAATTCGGAAACTCGACGCCGGCCCCGACGAAAAGCATCGCGCGAAGCTGGAAACGTATCCTCTCGGCGCCGCCGACCCAGATAGCGTGCTCAACTTCTTGCGGCAAGCTGTCCCCGATGCCCGCTTGTCGATCGATTCCGGCAGCGGCACGTTGATGGCCTGGGCCACGCCGAAGGACCACGAGACGATCCGCACCACCGTCGAGAAGATGGTCCGGGCGGCTGAAACCAGCGGCGGCAGCCAGGTGGTCGTCTACGACGTGAAAAACCTGCGCGCCAATACGCTTTATCCGCTCGTGCGACAGGCTTTCCCCCAGATGCAGTTCAATTACAACGGCAACGATTTGTCGAAGCTGGTCGCCTGGGGCACGGCCGCTGATCACAAGAAATTGGCCGCCCTTTTGAAACAGTTGGAAGCCGACGCCGCCAAGCGGGAGGGGATGGAGCTGAAGTCCTATGACGTGGAAGCGGTCGGAGCGTCCCAGGCCCAATCGATGCTCGCGCAGATCGTTCCGCAGGCCAGTTTCAGCACGGGAACGGACGGCAAAACGCTGATCGTGTGGGCGACGCCGGAGCAACACACACTGATCCAGAAGCTGATCGAGTCGCTCCCGCCGATCCCCAAAGCGGTGACGCGGGCGTATCGCTTTGAACACACTCAAGCTTCGACGGTTTACTCCGCCATCGCCTCCCTCGTCCCGCAAGCTCGGATCGTGCTCGACCCACCCAACAACCGAATCCTCGTGACCGCGTTGCCGGACGACATGGCCAAGGTGGAAGCAGCCGTCACCGAGCTGGACCGGGAAGACGTCGAACACGAGCCGAAGCTGGTTGTCTATCCGACCGGCGAGGCGGACCCGAGCCTGGTCGCCAGCTTCTTGAGCTCGGCAGTGCCCAACGCGCGCATTAGCGTCGATTCGAACACACGCAAGCTGATGGTGTGGGCCACGCCGGCCGAGCACGCCACGATCAAAACCACGATCGACGAATTGCTGCAGCAAGTGGGCGAAGGCGCCAGCCAGGTCGTCGTGTACGACGTGAAAACCATGGGGGCCAACACGATCTATTACATCTTGCGCGACGCCTTCCCGCAGATGCGATTCAATTACAACTCGACGGACCTCTCGAAACTGCTGGCCTGGGGCACGGCAGCCGACCACAAGAAGCTCGCTCAACTGATCAAGCAGTTGGAAGCGGCGGCCAAGAAGCAAGAGGGCATGGAGCTGCGGTCGTACGACGTGAAGTCGGTTGGAGGCGCATCGCAGGCTCAGTCGATGTTGGTGCGCATTGTCCCGCGAGCCACCCTCAGCACCGGCGCCGACCCGAATACGCTTGTCGCCTGGGCGACGGCCGAAGAGCACGCTTTGATCGAGCAAGCGATCAATGCGATGCCGCAAGTTCCTGAGCCGGTGACGCGGGCGTTTCCGCTGGAGCACACGCAGGCGTCGACCCTCGTCCCTGCACTGCAGCGTCTGCTGCCGCAAGCGCAAGTGACCGTCGATTCGACAAACAACCGGCTCATCGTCTCCGCTTCGCCGGACGATGTGACACGAGCCGAAACATTGATCCAAGAGCTGGACCAGGAAGACCCGGAACACAAGCGAACGCTGGTGGTCTATCCGGTCGGGGACGCCGAGCCGAGCACCGTGGCCAGTTTTTTGAGCACGGTCGTTCCCAACGCGCGGATCAGTGTGGATGCCACCACTCGCAGCGTCATGGCTTGGGCGACGGCGTCGGATCATCAAACGATCAAAACGACGATCGAAGAGCTGATCAAAGCCGCGGGTGAAGGTGGCACAAAAGTCGTCGTGTACGACGTGAAAGTCATGCGGGCGCACACGGTCTATCCGATCCTGCGACAAGCCTTTCCTCGAATGAGTTTCAATTACAACTCCAGCGACTTAACGAAACTGATCGCGTGGGGAACAGCGGGAGACCACAAAAAGTTGGCAGAGTTGATCAAGCAGTTGGAAGCGGCCGCTGCAAAGCAGGAAGGAATGGAACTCCGGTCCTACGATGTGGAAGCCGTTGGCGTTTCCCAGGCGCAGTCGATGCTGTCTCGTATCGTCCCTCAAGCGACTTTCAGCAGTGGCACGGACGGAAAGACACTCATTGTTTGGGCGTCCCCGGAACAACATGCGTTGATCGAGCAGGTGATTAACTCGCTCCCGCCAGTGACGAAAGCGGTGACGAGGGCCTATCGCATTCAACATGCGCAAGTTTCGTCCATCTATTCGGCCGTCCGATCGCTGGTCCCCCAGGCTCAGATGGTGATCGATTCGCCGAACAACCGGATCATCGTGACCGCTTTGCCGGACGACCTGGCCAAGGTGGAAGCCGCATTGGCCGAGCTGGATCGCGAAGATGCTGAGCACAAGCCGACGCTCGTCGTGTATCCGACTGGAGAGGCTGATCCGAGCCTTGTCAGGAGCTTCTTGAGCTCAGTCGTCCCTAACGCTCGGATCGACGTTGATCCCAGCACGCGCCGGCTGATGGTGTGGGCCACGCCGACCGAGCATGCAACGATCAAGGCGACGATCGACGAGTTGATTAAACAGGTGGGCGAAGGAGCCAGTCGGGTTGCCGTGTACGACGTCAAGGCCATGGGGGCCAACACGGTTTACTACATTCTCCGCGAAGCCTTCCCGCAAATGCGGTTCAACTACAACACCCGCGACCTGTCGAAACTGATCGCTTGGGGCACGCCATCAGACCACAAAAAGCTGGCGGAGCTGATCAAGCAGTTGGAGGCGGCGGCCGTCAAGCAAGAGGGCATGGAGCTGCGGTCGTACGACGTTGAATCCGTCGGTGCGTCTCGGGCGCAGACGATGTTGGCTCGGGTCGTGCCCCGAGCGACCTTTTCGGTCGGGGCCGATCCCGACACGCTGATCGTGTGGGCCACGCCCGAGGAACACACACTCATCGAGCAGGTCGTCAACTCACTGCCGCCGGCTCCCGAAGTGGCGACACGGGCGTTCCGGCTGGAGCATGCCCGGGCATCGTCCGTCTATTCCGCCCTTCGGTCGCTCGTTCCGCAGGCCGTGCTGGCCCTCGACACAGCCAATAACCGGGTCATCGTGACGGCCTTGCCAGACGACATGAAAAAGATCGAAGCGGCGGTCACGGAATTGGATCGCGAAGACGTCGAACACAAGCCGACCTTGGCTTTGTACGACGTCGGTGAAGCCGATCCCAGCACGGTTTCGACTTTCCTGCAGTCCGTCGTTCCCAACGCCCGGATCAACGTGGACCAGAACACCGGAAAGATCATGGCCTGGGCGACTCCGACCGAGCATGCCACGATCAAAACGACGATTGAGCAGATGATGAAGGAAGCGGGTGAGGGGGCGACGAAGGTAGTCGTCTACGACGTGACCGCCACCGGTGCCGCCAGCGCGTATTACATCCTAAATCGCGCGTTCCCCCGCATGCAGTTCACGTATAGCCCGCGTGACCCATCCCATTTGGTCGCCTGGGGCCCGGCGATCGACCACGAGAAAGTCAAAAAGATCGTGGACCAGTTGGAAGACTCGGCCGCACGGCTGGCTGGCTTCGAGCTGCGATCGTACGAGGTCGAGTCGATCGGTGCGTCGCGGGCTCAGGTCGTTCTGTCTCGGATAGTCCCGCGGGCCACCTTGGCCGTCGGGACCGACCCCGACACTTTGTTGGCTTGGGCGACGCCCGAAGACCATGCGATCATTGAGCAGATCGTCAGCCAACTTCCGCCGGCGCCGGAAGTCGTTTCGCGGGTCTATCGGTTGCAGCACGCCGACGTGCGCGCCGTCTATTCAACGTTGCGGACGTTGGTCCCGCAGGCATCCGTCGCGATGGATACGGCCAATCGCTCGGTGATCGTCAGCGCCTTGCCCGACGATCAGGAAAAAGTGGCCGCTGCCATCCAGGAACTGGATGCCGAAGATGCCGAGCACAAGCCGACTTTGGTGGTTTATCCGGTGGGCGACGCCGATCCCGATACGGTCTCACAGTTCCTCAGCAATGCTTTTCCGAACGCTCGCGTGACGGTCGATCAAGAGGCCGGCACGGTTTTGGTCTGGGCGACGCCCGCCGAACACACGGCGATCAAGACCACGATCGAAGAGATTTCCAAGCGGGCCGGTCAGGGCGGCACCAAAGTCGTTTCCTACGACGTTTCCGGAACGGGGGCACGGAACGCGTATTACTTCCTGCGTTACGCCTTTCCTCGCATGCGGATCACCTATTCGATCCGGGACGACACGCGGCTGATCGCTTGGGGCTCGGCGAAGGATCACGAAAAACTAGCAGCTCTGATCCAGCAGTTGGAAGACGAAGCCACCCGGCAAGCGAACTACGAAGTGCGATCCTACGATGTCGAGGCGGTTGGAGCAACACGCGCGCAGCAGATGCTTCGAGAAGTTGCCCCGAAAGCCACTTTCGCCGTCGGCAGTGATCGGAACACGCTGATTGCCTGGGCAAGCCCGGAAGACCACGAGCGAATCCAGAAGATTGTCTCGCAGCTTCCGCCAGTTCCGAAAATGGTCTCGCACATCTATTACCTGCGCCGCGCGGATCCGCGCGCAGCCCTGAACGTGTTGCAGGCCCTCGTCCCGGACGCCGAAATGTCCGTCGACCGCGAGAACCGCAGCATCATTGTCAGTGCAACGGAAGAAGACCATGAGAAGATCAAGGCGGCCGTCGAAGAAATGGATCAAGAGCGTCCCGACGCTCCGACGCCACGCATCCAGATTCATCCGTTCAAGAAGGCCGACCCACGCGATGTTTACTACGCCTTGCGCATGATGTACCGGAATCGGCCGGACGTACACATGGCCCTTGATTCCGGCAACGACACGCTGCTGGTCGTCGCGCCGCCCGAGGTGCATGAGAAGATTGACCAACTGATCGCGGACATCGAGGCGGCTGGCGGCGCCATGCGTCAGGGCATGACGGTCAAGACTTACGACGTCGAGTCGGTCGGCGCGATCGAGGCCCGCAGCATTCTGCGCAAAGCTGTTCCCAAGGCCGAGTTCACCGTGGGGGAAGACCCTGACAAACTGATTGTGCGAGCTCGGCCCGAAGACCACGTGTTGATCGAAGAGATCCTGAAGGAGCTACCGCCGAAGCCGAAGCCGGTCTCTCGCATTTACTACTTCCGTCGGGCGGACCCGCAAGCCGCCCTGCCCGTGCTGGAGGCGCTGGCTCCACGGGCCGAAATGGCCGTCGACGAGGAGAACCGCAGCATCATTGTCAGCGCGACCGACGAAGACCACGAGCGGATCAAGGCGGCCGTCGAGGACATGGACCGGGAGCGGCCGGACGCCCCGACACCTCGCCTGCAGATTCATCCGTTCAAGACGGCGGACCCGCGGGACGTCTACGTCGCGCTGCGAGCCATGTACCGCTTCCGACGGGACGTTCAAATGGCGCTCGACACGACGAACGACACCCTGATCGTTGTTGCCCCGCCGGAAGTGCACGAAAAAGTCGATCAGTTGATCGCCGAGGTCGAAGCGGCGGGCAAGGAAATGCGGCAGGGCATGACCGTCAAGACGTACGACATCCAATCGGTCGACGTGCGCGACGCCCGCGACATCCTGCGAAAGGCGGTCCCGAAGGCGGAGTTCACCATCGGCGAAGACCCCACGAAGCTGATCGTTCGAGCTCGGCCGGAGGACCACGTGCTCATCGAGCAAGTCCTGAAGGAACTGCCGCCGCGACGCCAGATGATTTCGCGCATCTACTATCTGCGGAAAGCTGACCCGAGGGCGGCTCTGTCGGTGTTGGAGAAACTGGCGCCGAACGCCGAAATGGCCGTAGACGAGGAGAACAGCAGCATCATCGTCAGCGCCACCGAAGAGGACCATGCCCGCCTGAAAGCCGCCGTCAGCGAGCTGGAGAAAGAACAGCCCGACGCACCAATCCCTCGCCCGCAGACTTACAAGGTCACGGCGGCAGACCCTTACAACCTTTACCGCACTTTGCTCAGCCTGTACCGGCGGAGGGACGACGTTCAGATCACCATCGACCGGGTCAACGATACGCTCGTAGTGATCGCTCCACCTGACGAACACAAGAAGATCGGCGAGCTGATCAAAACGGTCGAGCAAGCGGGCACCAGCGAGGGGCCGGAGAAACTCGAGTTCTACTCGATCAAGAACATGGATGCTACGGCCGTTCTGACCGTTGTGCAGAACTTGCTTGAAAGACAGGCCGGCCGCGACAGCAAAAGTTATGTCTCGCTGGCTCCACGCAGTGAGCAGTTGGTTGTGGTCGCCCGGCCGGAGGTCCACGAGCTGATCCGCAAGGCTCTGGAAGGGCTGAAGGCCGAGGAACCCGTGCTCGAGGTGTACCAGCTTGAAATGGTCGACCCGCTCACGGCCGAGCTGGCTATTTCGCGTCTGTTTGACTCCCGCACGGGCCAGCCCGTCCCGCTTGTCGACTCGGACTCAGCGACGCAACGGTTGTTCGTGCGAGCCACGGCGGAACAGCAAGAGAAAATCCGCGAGTTGCTGGTCAAGATGGGCGAGGAGGGTCTGACCGTCCGACGCGGCACGACGGGTAGTGCGCGACTTCGCGTTATCCCCTTCGACGGGGATGCGACTCAAGCGGTCGAAGAAATTCGCCGTGTCTGGTCGCAAATCCGAAAAAACCCCATTCAGGTCATCAAGCCGCACCATATGCTGCGTCCGCCTGCCAAGAAGCCGGAAAGCGAGCCGGACGAGAATTCCCAGAAAAAGCCAGCCGCCGGCGCACCGCAAAGCAAAGCAAAACCGTCTGGCGCGGCCCCGGCCAAATCGTCCGGAGACACATCGGCGAGCATTCGCCCGGTTAATCGGCCCGCACGTTCGGCGCTGGCGGCTGCCGGCATCTCCGACGTCGGACTTTCAATCGTCGCCGCCCTGGCGGCCTCGCGGGACGAGGGGCAGGAGCGGCCACCGAGGTCGGCGGACCCCGGTAGAGTCAAGATCGAACCCGGCGGCCGAGCTCCGGAGCCGGCCGATCCTCCATCCTCGCCGAGCACTTTGCCCGGACGGCCCGCGTCCGCACCGCTGCCGGACGAGCCTCCGAAGTCGTTATCACAGCAAAAGTCACAGCAGACCGGCGCCGCTCGGTCCGAACGACCAGCGTCTGCTTCCGCGATCGAAGACGCCGCGACCGAGTCCGCCAACTCCGATTCAGAACAAGAGCCGCCACCCATCGTTGTCATCGTCGGAACCGACAGCGTGACGATCACTAGCGACGACCCGGAAGCTCTCAACCAGTTCGAGAATCTGCTGCGGTCGCTGTCCGGCCGAGCGGGCATGGTCGGCCGAAACCTGATGATCGTCCCGCTGCAGAACGTCACTGCGACGATGGTCTCCATGACCCTGAACCGCCTGTTCCGCGACAGTCGTTACGGCAGTGTGGCGACCGGGCCGGTCACCGTCGTGCCGGACGAGCGTCTGAACGCGGTCATCGTTCACGCGAACCGGGCTGACCGCAGCATGATCCGAAACCTGATCGCCGTCCTCGACACCGCAGAAATCCCCGATTCGCAGGCGATCAAACGGGCCATGATCATCCCCGTCAAGAATACCGACGCCCGGCGAATCGAAGCGGTGATTCGCAACATTTACCGCACTCAGCTCATGTCCCGCGGACTGACGCAGCCAGTCCGGATTCCCAGCGGCATTCCGTCTCGATTGGCCAGCGCCCTGCAACAGCTCAACGCCGCTGCGGCCGGGCCGCTGCTGACGATCGACGTCGAAGATCAATCCAACTCGCTTGTGGTCATGGGGCCGACTCCGTTACTTGAAGAAATCAAGCAGTTGGTCGATGAGCTGGACCGAGTCGCGAAAGAGGAGCGGGATCGCCAGATCCGCGTCATTCCTTTGAAGAAGACCAACAGTCTGCGCGTACAACAAGCACTGCAGATGCTGCGCGGCCGAGGCAGCTACAGCCGGTCGCGATCCCGGTATCGATCGCGGTGATCTCCGTCGGAGCCCGGCGCGGACCGGTGACGGACACACAGGTCATCACGGAAACTTCGGCCAGCGGTGGCCATGATCGGACCGCCACCCTATCCCGCCGGACGGCCGCCCCGGAAGCTCCCGTCCTCGGCTGGCCCGGCTGATCGATCTTGCTGGAGCGGGCGACGCTATTGTTTTTCCTTCGGCCGATGGCTTCTTGGGCGTTTGGCAGCAGATTTCTTTTTCCGCTCTTTGCGCAACCGTTTCTGTTCGAGCCGACGCTGACGCTCCCGGTCGAGTTCTCGGCGGCGTTGGTCCGATGAAACGTTCCCCGAACGGGGCGCGTCTTTCCGTCGTTGGGACCGCTGGGATTGCGCGCGAGCGGCCCCGCCAAGTGGCTCCTCGTCCTCTGCAGGCGACGCCGGTGTTTGCTCAGACGCCCGTGTCTCGGGACCAAGAGAGGATTC
>JAADHY010000295.1 GCA_013151585.1 Planctomycetota bacterium | reverse complement strand
AGGTGCTGACCCGGATGAAAAAGGCGCGGACTGACGATCGCGTGAAGGCGGTCGTCTTGCTGCTGCGGAATGCCATCGTGGGATCGGCTCAGGTCGAAGAGCTGCGACGCGAAATTGACCGTCTGAAGCAGTCAGGGAAAAAAGTGTACGCCCATGCGGATCGGCTCACCATGCGGTCGTACGTCTTGCTTTCTGGGGCCTCTCGGCTCAGCCTGGTTCCGACGGCCGACATCTGGATCACTGGCATTTACGCCGAATCGCCCTATCTGCGTGGGCTGCTGGATATGATCGGCGTCGTGCCCGACTACATGACTTGTGGAGACTACAAAAGTGCGGCCGAAATCTTCATGCGCAAAGGGCCCAGCCCACAGGCTCAGGAAATGCTTGACTGGCTGATGGATAGCCGCTTCGACACGTACCTGAAGCTGATCGCGGAAGGCCGCGGCGTGTCTATTGAACAGGCCAGGAAGTGGGTTGATGTGGGCCTGTACTCGGCAAAGCGAGCCAAAGAAGCCGGTCTGATCGATGCCGTGGAATACCGGCAAGACTTTGTCGCGTACCTGAAAAAAGAGTTCGGCGATCAGGCCGTCTTCGACAAGAAGTACGGCAAGAAAAAATCGACTACCGTTGACCTCTCGAGCTCCTTTGGGCTGCTAGCTCTTTGGGCCCAGCTCCTTCAAGGCCCGGCCAAGCGAAAGACCGCTCGCGACCAGATCGCCATCGTCTACGTAGATGGCCCGATCGTTCCCGGGACCGGCGAGGACAGTTTGTTCGGCACGTCGGGCATCGCCTTCAGCACGCCGATCCGCAAGGCATTAGATCGCGTGGCGAATGCCCCGAACGTGAAAGGCGTCGTGCTGCGAATCAACTCGCCGGGGGGCTCGGCCGTTGCCAGTGAGATCATTTTGAACGCAGCCAAACGGGTCAAGGCGAAAAAGCCTTTCGTGGTCTCGATGGGCGATGTGGCCGGCAGCGGCGGGGACTATGTGGCCTGCGGAACGGATATGATCTTCGCCGACGCCTCGACCATTACCGGCTCGATCGGTGTCGTGGGCGGGAAGTTCGCCACGACAGCGATGTGGAACAAAGTGGGAATCACCTGGCACGCGACGCAGCGTGGAGCCCGGGCGGGCATCCTCAGCTCAGCCGACGTCTTCTCGCCGGAAGAGCGCGAAGTTATTCAGTCCTGGATGGACGAGATTTACGAAACGTTCAAGTCGCACGTCGTGGCCGCTCGCGGAAAGCGTCTGAAAAAGGAGATCGACCAGATCGCCGGCGGCCGTGTTTACACAGGGCAGCAGGCGCTTGAGTTGGGCTTGATCGACCGGATCGGCGGGCTGGAAGATGCCATCGCTTACGTGGCCAAACAGGCGAAGTTGGAGAAGTACGAGGTTCGGGTCGTGCCCCGTCCCAAGAATTTCGTCGAAATCCTGTTCGGCGATTTGGCGGAATCGAAAGACGAGGATTCGCAACTTTCGATCGCGATTGGTGCCGGGGAAAGGCGAGCGGCGTCGATTTGGGAGCTGGCTCTGCCTTGGCTGCGAGGGCTCGATGCTCGCCGCGTGAGGGCAATCCGGGCGGCGCTGGAACGGATGGACTTGATCCAACGAGAGGGCGCCGTGTTGATGATGCCGGAGGTTGTTTTCCGAGAAGCACGATGAACATGGTGAAGGGGGGAGGTTTTGTGATGAGAGACTCCGCGTGGCTACGATTGGCGGTCCTTGCGGGTGTAGTGGCCTGGGTGTGTTTTCGCGGTACAGCTTCGGCAGAGAGCGGGCAGAACCTGATCGCGCCGGGATCGAAGGTGGTGAAACTGGCCGGCGGATTCCGTTTCACGGAAGGCCCTGCCTGCGACGCCGAGGGGAACGTCTATTTTTCTGACATCCCGACCAACCGGACCTATGTGTGGTCGGTGGACGGAAAGCTGTCCGTCTTCCGCGAGAACACAGGCGGCGGCAACGGGCTCTATTTTGATGCCCAAGGCAACCTGCTGGTCTGCGAGGGGAAAGCCCGCCGGGTGACGTCGGTGGCTCCGGACGGCACGGTGACGGTGTTGGCCGATCGCTATCAGGGCAAGCGATTCAACAGCCCCAACGATCTGTGGGTCGATCCGCGGGGCGGCATCTACTTCACCGATCCGCGATATGGACGGCAGGATGGTTTGGAGCTGGATGGCTTTTACGTGTATTACATCACGCCCGATCGCCGGGAAGTGCGCCGTGTGATCGATGATCTGGTCAAGCCGAACGGGATCGTCGGTACAGCGGACGGTCGACTGCTTTACGTCGCCGACGCGGGCGACAGCAAAATCTATCGTTACCGCATCCAGCCGGACGGGTCTTTGACGGACAAGACCTTGTTTGCGCCGCAAGGTTCGGACGGCATGACGCTGGACGAGCGAGGCAACCTTTACCTGACGAAAGGCACGGTGGCTGTCTACTCGCCGGCCGGCGAGAAGATTCTCGACATCAAAGTCCCCGAAGCTCCGGCCAACGTGTGCTTCGGCGGTAAAGACCGCAAGACGCTGTTCATCACCGCCCGGAAGGGCCTCTACGCGCTGCGCATGACCGTCCGCGGCCAGTGAGTTCGGGGCACGCCCCGTGCGAGCCGCCCGGGAAACCGACCCGGGACATCGGACCGGGGGCGGATTTCATCGTGAGGGTGAAAAATGTCCGCGCGGAAGGTGATCCTGATCGCGGTTTGTGCGTTAATCTGCCAGACGGAGGGCGCTATGGCAGCTTCGGAAGAACCGCCGGCCGATCGGAAAACCGGGTGGGACTCGTTCCGCGTGCCGATCAAGACGCTCGGCGGACTGCAATTCTGGACCGACATCCATTTCTTCCACGACTGGCGAATCCAGCAAAACGTCTTCACCGGCCATTGCCGCCTGTTGGACGGGAAGAATTACCGTCACGCGTGGGGGACCTTCTCTGACTGTCTCAGTCGGCTGGAGGAGATTCGCCGCGAGCGGCGATTGCCGCCGATGTCCGGCAAGGCGGTCGTCTTAGTCCACGGGATTGTACGCTCGGCCAAGTCGATGATGGCGATGCGCGAGCCTTTCGAAAAGGCCGGGTATCACGTCTTCTCCTTCGGTTATCCCAGCACGCAGATCAAGATCGAGGAAGCGGCGGACTTGTTGCACCGGGCTGTTTCGTCGCTGGAGGGGATTGAGGAGATCAACTTTGTCGTCCACAGCATGGGCGGGCTGGTCGTCCGGGCGATGTTGGCCAAACACAAAGACAAACGGATTCGCCGGATCGTCATGCTAGGCGTCCCCAACCTGGGAGCTCACATGGCGGACCGGCTGAAAGGACTGAGTTTGTACCGAGCCGTTTTCGGTCCGGCGGGCCAACAGTTGGTCACTGATCCGGACGGGTTGATCGCCAAGCTCCCGGCTCCGAACTGTGAATTCGCCATCATTGCCGGCGTTCGTGGGACGGAGGATGGCTACAATCCGCTCATTCCGGGAGACGATGACGGCACAGTCGCCGTTTCGAGCACGCGACTGCCGGGAGCCGCCGACTTCATGACGGTCTGCTGTCTTCATTCGTTCTTGATGTACTCTTCGGAAGCCATCGACGCCAGCGTGCGTTTCATTCAGACCGGCTGTCTCCGTGCGTCCGGCCAGCGGTGCCCGATTCCGAAAAAAGAGGAGTCGTCCCGAGGCGAGAACGCGCCCGCCGCGAAGGCGATCGAGCCGATGCAATCGGCCCGATCCGCCGCGAAAGACCAACGAGACGAGCAACGCGAATCGGACCGGAAAGGGACGTCGTCAGGAGAGCGACCATGAACACATGCAATGACACTCATTCGCTTCTCGCGGGCTACCTCTTCTGGCTGGTCGGCTTTACCGGGTCTCATCGCTTCTACTTCGGCAAGCCGATCACAGGAGCGATCTGGGCGCTCACGGGCGGCCTGTTGCTGGTCGGGTGGCTCATCGATTTCTTCCTCATGCCGCGGATGGACGAGCAAGCCAATTGGCGTTTCGTGGCCGGGCACGTGAATTATACGGTGGCTTGGTTCTTGCTGTTCTGCTTTGGCGTATTTGGATTGCATCGATTCTACATGGGCAAGTGGCTCACGGGGCTCATCTATCTTTTCACGCTCGGGCTTTTCACCTTCGGCGTCCTCTACGACCTTTTCACTCTGAACGACCAAATCAGCGAGATTAACGCACGAGGAGTGGGCGAGCGATGGCCCGAGCGCTTCGACGCTGCCCAGGGATGATTCTTGAGCAGGCGGGTTCGTGTTTGGAAGCGCTGTTACAGGGACGTACTGTACGACGTTGAGCAGTGGCGGTCTTTGTGTGAACGCAAAGCGCCGGCTTTCAGCCTTGTGCTGACGGACCGACCGGTGGCGTTGCCAGAGGCGAACGCCCTTCCGTTCACTTTGGTTGTGGCATTACGCCGCGTTATGAGTGAGTCGACCTCGGCCGGGACTCATTCGCGCAAGAGGGCCAATGCGCCGTCGACGGTGTCGGCGATCGGCCAAAGCGTGTCGAAGTGAGCGATGTGCAGGACTTCGCGCGAAACGTCGGCGACGCGGCAGACCACCATTCTGCCGCCATGGGCTTCAACGACCGTCCAAATCTTCCGCATCGCTTCCAAAATCAGTGAGCCAAAGTAGTCCAGTTGCCCCAGGTCCACGACAACCTGATAGACGTCCGCTTCAGAGAGTTCGTTCAGTACCTGATCCAGTTCTCCGAACAACTCCGCGTCTACGAACTGCGTCACCTCGCCCTGAAACGCAATCACGATGGCTGCATGTCGCCGTTGCGTGTGAATCAACCTACGTTCCGTCATCATCGTCCTCGCCGTCTCCGTTGGTGGAACGGGTCGGTTTGTGCCGTTTGATCAGAGTGACCACATTTCCGGTTTCATTGTAGCGGACCTCGCTCATGAAAGTATACATTAAGAGCAGGCCCCGTCCGGAGGGACGGTCCAAGTTAGCCGGGTCGGTCGGATCCGGTAGGGAATCCAAGTCGAAGCCCGGGCCTTCGTCGCGAATCGTGAAGACAGCTCCCTCGCGAGAAAGCTCCGCATCCACGTAAACGTGCCGATTCCGATACGGCTCTTGCTCGCACCGTGCCCTCGCCAGATCGTAATAAAGCCGATAATCCGTCTCGCGGAGCTTGGAGCTGATTTCCAGATTCCCGTGATAAAAGGCATTCAACAATGCCTCTTCCAGAGCCACGCCGACGCGCAGCCGTTCCGATTCGTCGAACAGTTTCATCCCGCGGATGGCCTGCTGCAGGTAGTTGACGAGAGCGGGAATCAGGCTGAGGTCCGTATCGAGCACGAAAGAGGACCGATGCTCCGTCATCCGATGGATCATCAGACGAGTGAAACTGCGGTCTTCCAGCGAGGCGGTGTAAACCATTTCGAGCGTTGATACCAGGTCGCGTTTCAGCCGACGTTTGGGAATGTAGCTGGCCGCCCCGCGATGCAATGCCTCCACGGCCAGATCCTCGCTTCCCTGCGCGGTCATCAGCACCACGGGAATGAGCGGATATTCCTTTTTCAAGTTGGCCACCAGTTGCAGCCCATCCATCTCGGGCATCTGCATATCGGTGATGACAACGTCCGGGATGTGGGATTCCACCTTTTCCAACGCATCGCATCCGTTATGCGCATAGACGATCTCCCATTGATCCCGCTGCTGGGATCGGCTCAAGATCCCGCCGACCAGTCGACGGTCAACGGCGGAATCGTCGACGATCAGTACGGTCGTCATGAATGTACTCCAACTGCTCCGCGGGTTCGCCCCGAACTCGAAGCCGTTTAGCTGTCACGATCCTGTCCGCAACAGCCACCGACATTGTGCCGCAGCGAAACGACGAAAACAATGCTTTTGCCCCTCGATCGCTCCGTTGTGTCCAGCTCAATCCTGAGTCGTACGAAAGATGTGAGTTAGACGTGCCGATGCCCGAAGAGATTAGCGTACGACAACGCTGGTGCCAACTGCGGAGGGTTCTGTTCCCGGGCGAAGCCGGGTCAGCGCCCACCGACCGGAAAACCGTCTGGCCGGTTATTGGACCGTCCGGACGTGCATTCCCGGGACGATCTCTCGCGAGGGATGAGTCAAGACGTGGTCGTCCTCGGACAGCCCCGAAACGATCTGCGCCTCCTCATCGTTCAGCAGTCCGACCTCGACCGCCTGCTGCCGAACCACTCCGCCGCGAACAATCATCACGTTCCACCCACCTTCTTCATCTCGGAACAGGCACGTCCGAGGGACGACCAAGGCGTTGGGCACTTCGTCGTAAAGAATCCGAACGTAGACGCGAAAGCCCACGCCGAGCCCCGGCGGCCTCGTTTCCGGCCGAATGACAACCTTCACCCGCTGTTGCTCGACGCCGAGCGAACTGATCTTCTTGAACCCAGCGGGATGGACGCGTGTGACTTCTCCCGGGAGAATCCTTTTTTCCAAACCCTCTCCAAAAACCTCCACCGGATCGCCCACGTCGATCAACGGAGCTTTCTGAGTCAATACCTCGGCCACGACTTCCATCTCTTCTAGACGGCCGACCGTCAGCAAAGGGGTTCCGGCGGGAAGGAACTGCCGACGCGTCTGGTAGCGTTGCAGAACAACTCCGTCAATGGGCGAGCGGATTTCCGCTCGCTGCAAGTTGCGGCGTTCGATTTCGAGCTGCGTCTTGGCTTCGACCAGTTCTTTTCTGAGCTGTTCTAATCGAAACGACTTGCGATCAATGTAATCTGTGATGAACTTCGGGCCGATATAGCTCACTGCAGCGATTGTTTTCAGCGCGGCCAGTTCCAGTGAGTCGCTGCGAAACTGGGCTTCCGCCCGGCGATACTCCAATTCGGCGGCCCGCAATTCCCGATCGGTGACAGCCGACTTCTCGACCAGTCGTTTAATCCGATCCAGCTCGCCGCTGGCAAAATCGCGTAGCGCGCGGCTGGCGTCCAGTTTCGCCTCGGCCGCCTTCACCGTCTCGTCGATCGCTTTGACTGTCGCCTGAGCCTCGATCAGCGCGTTGTGTTCCAGCCGGTGGTCCTCAGTCTCCTTGATCCGCGACTCGAGCACAGCCACTCGCTGCTCTGCCTGAAGAACACGGTCGCGCAGATCGTCTTGCTCCAGACGGGCCACAACTTGGCCCTCGCGCACAGGGTCCCCCTCGCGCAACGTGATCGGTTCCAACCAGCCGGCAATCGGCATCGAAATCAGATGCTCGTGCGGCAATTCGGTCACCGCCTGCTCTTCGATGTAGGCGCGGATCGTCTCGGTGCGCGGTGACGTGACCTCGACCACCGCGTCCGGCTGCGACATCCACAACAGCCCAACCAGCACGCAGCCTGCAACCAGCAGCAGCGCGATCAGCCACCCTTTCGTCATGCTCCTGACCCTCGGTTCTGGTTTGTTCGGCTGCAGTACACGGTGCCGAGCGAACGACGCAGCGAGCGCTGCCAACCCGTGTCTGCTCGCGCCATTCCGGCGGCCTGCCAAGAATGACGGGACGCACGACAGCCCTCACCGGCCAGCTTCCCGGCTCACCACTCACAGTCGAAATACTTCCGACGGCCCATAACGTCCGGCCACGTGCAAAGGCACGATTCCCCCATGGACGCGCCGATGCGTTTCCAAAGCCACCGACGGACAGTTATTCTGTTCGCTCAAATGAGCCAACGCCAGCCATCGCAGCCGCTCGTTGCCGACCTGTGCTGCAAGTCTCGCGGATTCGGCGTTGGAAAGATGTCCGTGCGGACCGCGGATGCGTTGTTTCAAATGAGGCGGATAGGGCCCTTCGGCCAACATTTGCGGGTCGTAGTTCGACTCCAAGTAGGCGCCGTCTACATCCGAGAGCCAATCGATCAACTCGGGAAACAAGTGGCCGAGGTCGGTGAAAATTCCCAACCGGTTGCCTTTCGATTCCACGACAAAAGCCACGCCGTCGGCAGCGTCGTGCGGAGTCGGGATCGTGTAGACCCGCACCAGCCCGAAGCTGATCACGTCTCCGGCGAAGAAATGTTCCACGTGGGAAATGTCGCCCAAAGTGCAAGGCGTGCGTGCGAGCGTCTGCGGAGTGACAAAAACCGGCAACCCGAACTTACGGTGATAGATGCCCGCGCAGCGGATGTGGTCTGCGTGATCGTGCGAGATCAATAGCGCGGTCACGTCTCGGATATCCTTTCCGAACTGCTGAAGCCGCAGCTCGGCCTGTCGGCCGCTGATTCCGGCGTCGAAAAGCAGCGAGACGCCGTCGGCTTCCACGTAGATGGCATTTCCGTTTGACCCGCTTTGTAGAGAAAACGTCAGCATCGAATCCTCTCGATAGGTGTCCCTTTGTCCAAACACCCTCTTGTCGACAGGCTCGGCCTCGCTGCGACACGTAAACCCGCCAGTTACGTTTTCAGACACCAGCCCAGGCGGCCTATAGCATACTCCTCGTTCGCCCCACAGCGAAGCCCGACGCATCGCAGAAAAGCTCCAAGCGACTCCTTTCGACTGCGCGACGTCCTCGTACGTCCCATGTTACGTGTGATAGCTCGTTTGCGAAATCGCTCGCCTCGGTCGGCTGGCCGAGGTTGAGCGTAGCGAACCCTCGGAGAAGGGCTCTGGGGCCTCACTTCGTTTGGCCTCAGCCCCCGTCTATCTAATAGCCCATTCATGTGGTCGCCTGCTTCGAGTCTGCGCTCAGGAATCGATGATCCAATTGTCTCGGTCGGCGTTTCAACTTGAAGACGTTGACTCCGTGGACATCGTTGCCCCGTCGTGGGGGAGGACCCGCCGATGAACCTTCGCAAGCATT
>JAADHY010000509.1:1306-10093 GCA_013151585.1 Planctomycetota bacterium | reverse complement strand
CCTGCGCTGGCAACTCGACCTCTGCTTGTGCCGCCCCGCGCGGCGTCCACCCGCCGCTTGATGGCTAAGCCCACGGGCCGTGTTCTTGAAAGGCGATGGTGAGCGGGGTATATTGCCCGTTGGGTATGTTCACTAATTCAGTCAGCCCCCGAAGGCCTTGACGGTGTTCGATTTCGCCCGAAAAGTCGGCCCGATTGGTCTTCGACTTCCCCTTACTGCGGGCCGGTAACAAGACGGAGGTGGACCGACGTCGCAGACACGAGGCGGTTCGGATATGAACGACATCACAATCGAAGTGTGGGATGCGACCGGGAACAAGAAGCAGATGGTGGAGGTACCGCGCGACGCCGAAGTGCGACGCCTAATCGCTGTTTTGGTCGACCGAATGAACCTTCCTCGTCACAGCCCGGACGGCCAGCTCATGAGTTATAAGTTCCATCACAAGGCGACAGGACGGCAATTGTTGGACGAGGAAACGCTGGAAGGGGCGGGCGTGCGAGACGGTGACATTCTCCGGCTTCAGCCGGAGATCACGGCGGGAACCGGCTTGGGTTCAGCCACGGGGGAATAATGGCTTCGGTGAATCGTAAACGCGGCCGAAACTGTCGCCGCCAGAAGACCGTTGGACGGTGGTCCCGAGTCAATTTGTAACTTTCGAGGATTCTTGGTGGGAGGCAGGAACTCAAGAGCTTGGTCTTCTCGAGAGTTGTCTGAGCTGAGGAGTTGTCGTTTGGATGACGCACTGAGGTTGTCGGGCGTCCGGGCGGACGATCGCTTTTCACGATTCGAATTGATCTCATGGTGGGATCAAGAACGGCTGTCGGAGGCGAAGGTCCTGTTGGTCGGGGCTGGCGCGCTCGGAAATGAGATACTCAAGAACCTGGCGCTGCTCGGGGTTGGTCGCGTTCTTGTAGCTGATCTGGACACGGTCGAAGATGTCAATCTGTCGCGGTCGGTGCTGTTCCGGCCGGAGGACTGCGGCCGCCCCAAAGCGGAGGTGGCCGCTCGGCGGGCGGTCGAGATTTACCCCGATTTACACATCCGGCCCTTTGTCGGCAATGTCGTTTACGACTTGGGATTGGGCGTTTTCCGGTGGGCCGATGTCATCCTGGCCGGGCTTGACAACCGAGAAGCCCGGGTTGCCGTGAATCGAGCCGCCGCTCGCGCAGGGCGCGTCTGGATCGATGGAGCGATCGAACGGTTGAGCGGTGTGGCTCGCGTGTTCGACGCCGCTCACGGCCCGTGCTATGAATGCACGATGAACGAAGTCGATTGGAAAATGCTGGAAGCCCGACGCAGTTGCGCTTTGCTCTCTCGCGAAGAACTGCTGGAAGGCAAAGTTCCGACGACTCCGACGACCGCGTCGGTCATCGCCGGCATTCAGTGCCAGGAGGCGGTTAAGCTGATCCACGGGCTCGACGTCCTCTCAGGGCGAGGCTTTGTTTTTGACGGGATGTCGCATCAAAGCTACGTGGTGACGTACACTCGTGACGAGGCCTGTTTTTCCCACGAAGCCGACGCTCCCGTGGAACCGATGGAAGCGAGCATCAGACAGATGCGGGTGGGCGAGTTCTTGGAACGCGTTCGGTCTGACCTGGGACCGGAGGCGATAATAGAAACGAACAGCGACTTGCTGCGCGCATTGCGGTGCCCGCGCTGCGACGAAGAGACTTTGATGTTCACCTCCCTCGGCCGAGTGACGGAGGCGGATGGTCGTTGTCCGCGGTGTGGGCAGCATTGCATCCCGGAAACGTTTCACACGATCGACGGGCAAGAGCCGTTTTTGGACCATACGTTGGCCGAGATTGGCGTGCCACCCTGGGACGTTCTTTGCGGACGGTGCGGAACCGAGCAGCGGTTCTACGAATTCGTCAGAGACCGCGACGAGGTTCTCGGCGAGCTGGCCGCTTGAACCGGCGTTTCGTACAAGACCAGAGGGGAGAGGCCGTGAGCGAATCGTTTCCCGCTCCTGATGTCCGCCAGTTGAGCGACAAGGATTTTCCGTCCGGGGATTTCCCCGCAGATCGTCGGCGGGATTTCCGCATCGCTTTCGAACCAGACGCACACGCTCGCATCCTCAAGCATGCTGCGGAGAACCTTTCGGTCGAAGTCGGAGGCGTCCTGGTCGGCCGGTGGTTTCGGGACGAAGACGGTCCCTTCGTCGTCGTTTCGGCTTCGATCCGCGCCGAAGCCACAGACAGCAAGTTTGCGGAAGTCACTTTTACCCACGAATCCTGGGCGCGGATCAACCGCGAAATGGACACTCGGTACAGCGACCAGCAGATCGTCGGCTGGTATCATTCTCATCCCGGATTTGGCATTTTCTTGTCTGAACGGGATGAGTTCATCCATCAACATTTCTTTTCCGACCCGGGCCAAATCGCGTTGGTCGTCGATCCGATATCGAAAACTGAAGGTGTTTTTCTCTGGCGAAGCGGCAAGCCGACTCGGTGCGAGCAGTTTTGGGTTGGAGACCATGTCCAAGTGGCGAGCCAGGAGCGGATCGCGTCGAGCGCGGGACGATCGGCCGATCGAGACGAAAGACCGGACCTCTCGCCCGCTCGTGCGGTAGAAACTCCGACTTCAGCCGGATCCCCGCGTAAGCCGCAGGCCGAGCCGGACTTGAGTCTTGCCAGCTTCGGCCAGTTCGCTCGTGCGCTGTTGCCCTATGTCGCGCTGTTCTTGCTCGGTTTCTTTATCGCCGACAGACGCGACGCCTGGGAACGACGCGCTCTGGTCGAAGGCGTCGCGATCCACTACGGTCTTTGGAAAGGATTGCGCCCAGGGCTCAGGCAATGTCTGGACCAGCTCGACGCAAACCTTGAGGAACTGAACGAAGCCTTTCAGACACTCGCGGCGCCGCCAGAAAACGCTTCCGTCGAGAAGAGCGAGACGCAACGGCGCGAGCGTTTGCAAGAGGCCCAAAGTCGGATCCAGTCGTCGCGGGAGTTCCTTCGCCTGATGAAAGAGACCTACTGCTTGGACGACACGGAGACAGCCATCGTGGCGGCTTTGATGGCCGCCAAACTTGCGGAGTTACAGCGAATCGGCCAACAAAGAAAGTCGGAGAACGCAACTTCCACGCAAACTGATCGGAAGTCCGACCAGGAGGAACAGCGACCGACGAAACCCGAGCCGCAGCAGGGCGAGTCGCGGCGAAACGAGGCCGACCAATCGGCCACGGATTCGAAACGACCTTCCGCGGCGTTTAACAAGGCGGCCGCAGCGTCTGAAGCGACCAAGCAGGGAACGGCGCGCTGAGACTTGCTCCCCTCGGAACAAGTACGCCTTTCCGACGCGGAGCATCGGAAAACGCAGGTCCAACACATGGCTTCGAACGAACCGATCCGGATCACACGGGACGATCTGTTTTCGCCGCAGGTCGAGGAACAGCTCGCCTTTCAACAGGCCATGCACCAAGAGTTGGGGGAAATAGAGCCCCAGCCGTGGATCGTGCGGGTTGTCTATTCGAGCTGGTTCTATCTGGCCGTTGCCAGCGCTCTCGGTGCGATCTGTGCCTGGATGATTTTGGAGCCGTTTTTCACAGACGCGCCGGCAGCCAACGACGAAGGTATCGATCTGGTCGGCTTGTTGATGTTCCCTACGGTAGCCGGATTCATTGGTTTGTTTTTGGGCGCCGCCGAAGGGATCATGTGCCGAAATCTCAGCCGGGCACTGATCAGTGGCGCGGTCGGGTTGGGAGTTGGTTTTGGAGGGGGGCTGATTGCGTGCTTCGGCGCTGGAATCATCTTCACGGTGATGACCATCGTGGCAGTGCAGTTTTGGAGGAACCCCCAGCCGAATCAGATGCCCAACGGCTTTGCCCTTTTGGTATTCATCATGGGCCGGGCGGCGGCGTGGTCCGTGGCCAGTATCCCAGCCGGCTTGGGACAAGGAATCGCCTTGCGTGAGAAGAAGGTCATTGTCAACGGCATCATCGGTGCGGTTTTGGGAGGGTTGCTCGGTGGGATGCTGTTCGATCCCATCGCGATGGTCTTTACCACGGCTCAGGGCGAAGCCGCTTTGAGCCGTGCGATCGGCTTCTCGTGCATCGGCTTGTTGGTAGGACTGTTCGTAGGACTAGTCGAGGCATGGACCAAAACCGCTTGGCTCTTGATGCGCAAAGGCCCGCTATCTGGCAAACAGTTCATCATTTACCGTGACGTGACCGTGCTGGGAAGCTCTCCCAAGGCGGAGATTTACTTGTTTAAGGACGAGGCGATCGAGCCACGACACGCGATTATCCGGAACCGCGGCGGACGGTACGAAATCGAAGACTGCAACACCGCCGACGGGACCTATGTGAATGGCTTCCCGATCACTCGGCAGTTCCTTCAACCAGGCGATCAAATCGTGCTCGGAAAAACGGTGCTGGAATTCATTCTGCGGGAATCCCGCTGAAACGGACTTCGCAGAGCGCGGCAGCGGTCGCGGTTCGAGAGTCCCCATCCCAATGATTCTTACGAGCCACAAACCAAGACGGAGACACTCATGACTATTTCCGGCCGATGTCCATCTTGCGGGAAGAAAATTAAGGCTCCCGATTCCGCCGCTGGCAAACGGGGCAAATGTCCGGGCTGCGGCAAAATCATTCGCATTCCTGAACCGATTTACGATGCCGAAGAGGTGATCGACGAGGATGCGCTGGATGATTACGGTGGCATCGAAGACTACGAGGACTACGACTCGGCAGATTCCTACGACGACACGTACGGAATCGAGGACCTGGCCCGGGAAGAGTACGCGGCGCCGAATGCCGAACAGCGGCGGCCGTGTCCCATGTGCGGCGAAATGATCGTCGCCACCGCGGCCAAGTGCCGGTTCTGCGGCGAGATATTCGACGAGTCCCTCCGAAGGAAAAGAAAGAAAAAACGCCGCGCCAGCTATGCCGAAGACGAAGAGCTTTCGACGCTCGAAATCGTCGCCTGCTTCCTGTGCGCCGGAATTACATGCATTTACGGCCTGATCGAGCTGGTTCGCGGTCGGCCAGTTCGGGGCGGAAAATTTATTGGCCTCTCCCTACTGGCCGTTGTTTTTTGGAACGTCCTCAACGTGTTGCTTCAGTTGGCCGTTCAATAGGCGAATGCGTCCGAAATCGTTGCATCGACGCGAGTGCTGGGCGCGGAGCTGAGCCGCGGAAGGTCTTCCGAAATGATCTGCGGCAGCGAGATATCCAGAGCGTCTTCAAAGCATCACCTTTTGGTTAGTTCCCGTCGAGGAAGATTTCATTGCTGGGATGGAACCGGTTCCGGGGAGACAAAACGGTTCCGATCGCCGACGGGGATTACCTGGCGGTGAGAGAAATTGCCGGCTCCTGTCGTACGGTTTGCGGCTGTTTCGCGGTGAGCCGGTCGTCGTGGTACCGGCCACCACGCTGCGCCGCCGATTCCGGCAGCATCGGCCACGGGGCGGCACCTCAACTCGGAAACAGTTGCATCGGAACTTGATTTGTCGCGGTCGTTTGGCGGCACCCCCATCGATCTTGCGCGATTGACGGGGAAAGGTTTCCTTCTGTCGGTCTTTTCAAAGTGGATAGCCAGGGTTGAAAAGCAATGGCTACGATCATTCGTTGTGAGTGCGGGGCAAAGGTGCGGATTCCCCGCGGGCCGGAAAACCGGAAGTTTCGGTGTCCGAAGTGCAAAGTGGGAATTGCGATAACGATCGACGCCCGGGTCCTCTCGTCACGTCGGCTCGGGCCCGGCGATCCTGGCGCCATTTGTCCAATCTGTCAGTCCCCGATCCAGCAAGGCGAGATGGTCGTGACCTGTGACAAGTGCGACCAAGTCCACCACCGCGAGTGCTGGGCGGAAATCGGCGGCTGTGGAACGTACGGTTGCGAAGAAGCCCCTACCCTGGAAAAACCGGAGACCGCAGCCACCACTCCCCTTTCCGCCTGGGGGGACCAGAAACAATGCCCGGCTTGCGGCGAGACGATCAAAGCCATCGCTCTGCGATGCCGCTACTGCGGTACGGACTTTGACACCGTCGATCCCCTCACGCTGCAGGACCTGCGGCGTAAGACGGTCCGAGAGGAACACTTGGAATGGCTGAAAAAGACGGTGATTGGATTGTTCGCCGCCAGTGTGATCGGCTGCTTCGCTCCGATCGTCGCCATCGTGGGACTGGCCTTGCTGGTTCCAAAGCGTAAAGAGCTAGCGAGGACCGGGCCCGTCTTTGTAGTCATGGGGTATTCCGCCATCATCCTCTCGGTACTGTATTCCTTGCTGATGCTTGTGTTTGCGGTGGTCTGACCGGAAAGACGCCGGTCGAGGGCTTTGTCCTTGATCTCTTGTATCGACCGTATGCCGAAGGCCACGCTCTATCGCAGCCGTCGATCGGCGTCCCAACCAATGACGTGGCGGATCGCGTCTTTCCAATCGAGCCTGCGGTGGGCTGGTTTCCTGACTACCCCACAACCGGCTTCTCTTGTTTGTTTGTCCGATTTGGGGACAATCGGCAGCGTCCCGTCAATGGGAAACGGACAGCGGGCTGGTTGCGGCCCACCAGCTCGGGCTTCCGGTCGCACGACCGAAGGTGGGTCTTTGTATCGAAGGAATTGCTATGAGGCGTTTCTTGCTCCTGTTGGTCGCGAGCGTTGGCGTTTCCCTCTCCACGCTCAGCCAAGCCTCTGACAGCTACGGAGGTACCGACGGGCTGTGGCCGAAAAATCTCTTGCAGAATGGCACGTTCCAGGAAGGTCTTGGACCGAATAGCCTGCCAGCGGGATGGAGGCGGTACGGATACGCGGATCCGGAGGGCGTCCGTCTGGTGCCGGCCGCCGCAACAACGGCATCGACGACCGCTCTGCTGCTGGTCGATCGTGAACCGGACCGCGAGATCGGTATCACACAGACGGTGCCGGCCGAACCGGGACGGGTTTATCGAGCCAGCGTGAAGGCAAAGGCCGTCGCGGGCAAAACGGCCCAAGGGGCATTCCTGCAATTGCGGTTCTTGCCGTCCAACAGGCTCGTCCAAACTGAGCTGCAGCCGGTCACTGAGCGGCGATTCACAGAGTTTTTCGTCCACGCCCAAGCATCGCAGGGAACCACTCATGCGCGGGTCTACCTTTACACGCATCGAGAACCGACGCCCGAGGTCTTGCTTCGGGATGTTCGTCTGGTCTCGATGCCACCCCCTCCGCCGCCGGTGCCGCCGGTGTACCGGAAGCTCAAAGACCTGCACCTCACGACGCCCATCGTTCGCGGCGGACGGCCGGCGGCGGTCATTGTCGCGCCGGCTTCAGGAATCTACAGACACGCGGCCGAACGCATTCAAGCGGCGATCCAGGACCTGACCGGCGTGAGCGTGCCGATTGTCCCGGACGACTCACCGCAGGCGGCTGTGCCGATCTGCGGCAACTTAATCGCTCTCGGCAATCGCTCCACCAACCGCTGCATCAGCGAACTCTACAACCGCTACTACACGCTGCTCGATTTGCGCTATCCCGGCCGGGGCGGCTACGTGGTTCGCACGCTGCACAATCCCTTCGGCAACGGGTTCAACGTGGTTTTCGTCGGTGGGAGCGACAAGGCGGGCGTCGAACGAGCGGCAGAAGCGTTCGTCGCGCGGCTGCGGCAATCGGCGGCTGACAACAGGCCGGCCGCCACGCGGGTCCGCCATCTGTCCGTCGGCTGGATCGCCGACATCCAACTCGGGGAGGGCCTCCAGGTGCTTCGCGATGTGCGCGAACTGAAAACCTGGGACGCATCGGCCGGTTACCGATCGGTCGGCTACTTTGGCTGGAACAGCATCAGCAAGCACATGGCCGCGTATTACATGACCGGCGACGAATACCACGCGCGGGAGTTCCTGCGTCTGGCGTTTCCGGACGAAAAGGCCAAGCGGCAAATCGCCGAAGTCGATGGCGAGCGGATTGAGAACAAAGATGAACCGCTCAGCGGCCCCTACCACTACACCGCCCACATGATGATCTTGTTCTGGGACCTGATCGAAGAAAGCCCTGTCTTCAGCGACGCGGATCGGCTGCGAGTCATGAACGCATTCGCCAAGCAGCTCACCCATCGCGCGCCGGAGGGCATCTACGGGCGGCTCGTCCCGCCCCGGGCCGTCGGCAGCAGGCACAACCAATGGTCGGCCATTGCGCTTTACTGTCTGGGGCGCTATTTCTATCGCCACGATCCCAGCCCGTTGTGGTGGCATTGCATGGAGAGCGCTCGGCTGCATTTCCGCCCGCTACACAGCCACGCTTGGGTCCGTGGCGAAGGGGACCACCTGCCCTGGTACTCGACCGGCATCGCGCCCATCTTCAGCTACATGCTCTTGACCGGCGATCGCGAGCCGCTGCGCACCGGCACCATCGATACGCTGCTTCGCGGCCAGGAGGCGTTGATCTCGGGACGGCAGCCGGACTGGGCGTTGCGATGTGCCTCGCTCGGCTTCCTGCACAAAGCGGCGTATTTGACGGGCGACGGGCGGTGGCTGGAGTACCGCGATCGCACGGGGGTGGACACGAGCGTGTTCCGGCTCGGCCAATCCTACTGGCCGGCGAGGCTCCAGCCGCAGCCGCCGGCCGACTTGGTCGGACGCTGGACGATTCACCGGCTGCCGGAGCCGATGTGGCGGGCTCGGCGCAGCGGCTTGCCGTTGGACCGCTCCTTCCAATTCGCCAGTTTCCGCAGCCAGCCGGATGCCCGCGGCGACTTCGTGCTCATCGACGGCTTCAACGGAGCGTACCGGAATCCGTATCACGCCTTCGCGATCCTGGAGCTGCGTCTCGGCGGCTACACTCTGCTAAGCGGCTACCGCAACCAATTGTTGACGCGGGCC
>JAADHY010000509.1:0-1286 GCA_013151585.1 Planctomycetota bacterium | reverse complement strand
ATTGCCATGGACGCCGCGTTGCAGCGGGCCGAGGTGATCGGCCAGACGGCCGTTGCCACGGCCGAGGTGCCCAACGCCGCTTACTGCCGTTGGCGCCGGACCGTGGCACAGCGGATCGGACGCTATGCGCTGATTGCCGACGATCTGACCTTCCGCACGGATGCCGACAACATGGAGGTGCAACTGCTGTGGGAAACGCCGACGGCGCCGCACAGGATCGGCGAGGGTCGCGTCGAGTTTCGTGCACCGATTGACGTGCCAGAGCGGCGTCTCGCGCGCGGCGGACAGATTCACGCCTCCGATCCGATCGAGGCGAAACGCGAAGGCCGCATCACCACCATGCAGTGGCTCGGACCGGTGCGCAGCGGCGAACGCCGTGTGTTCTTTTCGTTGGTGGGCATTGAGCCGGACGCGAAGCAACCATCGCTTGGCTGCTTGCGTCTCGGCCCGTGTGCGGCGGTGCTGAAGACGCCGGAGCCAGCCGTCGCGGTCGCCGGAGCGTTCGAAACCGTGGCCGCCGAACTGTCCGTTCTATCGCAGCGGCATCTGTTTGCCATCGGTCTGGAGAGCATCGGCGTCGGCTCCGGAACCGCGCGGCAGCAACTGCTCGCCTCCAGTTCGCCCATAACTGTCGATTGGGACTTCGGCACAGGCACGCTGCATTTGGTCGCTCCGACGCGAACCGAGGTATCATTGCCATGCGAGAACCCCGCGGCGCTGCGGCTGAACGGTAAGGTCATCGAAAAGCGGCACGCACCGTCCGAAGGAACGACCGTGATCACGCTGTCGGCCGGCCGGCACGTGCTGACCGGTGCCTCACCGCCGCCCTCGGTGACCGACCGGCTTGCACGTTGGCTCGATGAGCAGGTCGATCGGGCCGAGCGCCGCCGGAACGCGGAACGGACCGCCCTTAAGGCAGAACGCTCTGAAGCCCCGTTCGCTCACTTGCCGGAACTCAAACCCGCGTTCACCGTCGAGCTGGGCGAGCGGGTCGTCGACGTGGCCGCCGTCAACGACCAGGACGGGCGTCGCATCTACGCTGCGGCGGGCAAGACGGTCTATCGAATCTTGCCGAGTGGCCGGATCGTGCAGAAGCTCGAATGCGACGGCCCGATCCGCGTGATCCGCTGGTGGCCGGAACATCGCTTGCTGCTGGCCGGCTGCGTCGACGAGAAAGTCATCGCCTTCGGCCCTGATGGCGAACGGCGCTGGGTCTTCATCTCGCAGATGCATCCGGCCGTCTACCGAGCTGCCAAAACGTACTGGTTCAAATCGGCCCCCGGACA
>JAADHY010000729.1:9382-12204 GCA_013151585.1 Planctomycetota bacterium | reverse complement strand
AGGGCCCGTTCCACTCGCCGCCGCCTGCCAGCATGCGATCTGCAGGAAGTCTAGCCGACGCTCGGCTGCAACAAAAGACGTCTTCCGCGATCGGAAACTCTTTTGGCGCAAAAGAGAAACAGCCGGGAGAATCACGGTGGTGGGGCAGAAACCACCGTAACCCAACATCCGGCTGCTATGCGGGCCATTTTACGCGCTGCGCTAACCGCACGCAATTCACCGGAATTCCGGTGCGTCCTTCAAACCAATCAGCCCGGAACGGACGCCCCGAGCGAGCGGCTGGCTGAAATTTGACGTGAGACCACACTTTTCGCCATCAAGAGGGCAAATTGCCTTGGAAGACGTTTGCCGATAAAATGCCGGTGCGTCGAAGAAGAAGTGGTGTGAGACGTCTCGGGAGGCCGTCTTCGAATCGCGAGGCGAAATTCCGGCAAGTCGGGTGGACGAGGCTCCGGCCGGTCCGGCAGACGCATAAAAGGTTGGAAGCTGGGGCTGACCACAGCTTTCGGCGTGCGCCCCGGAACGTGGATTTGAAAATGGCTTTTTGATGTGCGTTTCGGAGCGAGTGCCGAGAATGACTTCTTTGGCGTGATGCAGGACGTGTGGGCCAAAGGAGCGTGTAAGCGCGTCCAGCGGAAATGTCGCCGGAATTCGAGGGCTGGATAGACGGGACAGATGCGAGAGTGGCGGAATTGGCAGACGCGCTGGACTTAGGATCCAGTGGGCTTCGGCCCGTGGGGGTTCGAGTCCCCCCTCTCGCATTCTTGCTCTCATCGACTCTCACTGGTCGCCAATCGCTCGAAGAATCCGCGAAATCAAGACGTTTTTCGCTCTCCCTTTGGCCGGAGACTGTCCGCGCGTCGTCTTTCACCGCCTCGCACTGACTCTCAGTGGTGTGGACCAATTCTGGGCCAGTTTGAGCCAACTATGAGCCAGCAGGTGAGCCAACACAAACGCTGGTTCCTGTCGCCGATTCGGAGGATCCGTTTGTCAACTCTAGCAGAGCCGCGATGCCCGCCTTTAGGTCGAATAGCCCCATGTGTGTATAGCGAGCTAGAGTCAGCGTAATGCTTGAGTGCCGGGCTAGCTCTTGGGCGACCTTTGGGAAAACGCCGGCACGAGACAAGTTCGTGATGAAAGTGTGTCGGAAGGCGTGGAAGTCGAAAACCCGGCCTTGTGAGTTTCGATAGGGGATCCCGGCGGACTCCAGATCGCGCCGGACCATTTGAGCCGCACGGCGGTTTTCGGCCCACTTCCCCGGCCACAGCTTGGATTTCGGATCGAGAGAGCCCTCGCGCATGGCAAAACAGCCGACTCGTGTTGGCTTTCCGTCGACTGCGGTTGAAGCCAGTCGCGTAACCGCGAGACAAGGGCCGGATGCAGCGGCAAGACATCCCGGCGGCGATGTTTGCTATACACCGCGTCGACAGTCACGGCCGGCGGCTCGCCCTCCGGCTGGAAGGACGCCGGAGTCAGGCTGGCCAATTCTCTTGCCCGCAGGCCCGTGTAAGCGGCCAAAAGATAGAGCATGGCCCGTCCCTCTCCGATCAATCCGCATTGGGACGGACCGTTCCTCGCTGTTTCGACCAGTATAGTCGGGCCTCTTCGTCCGAGATGATCCGCCGCTGGCGAGGCAGATCATTGCAGGTGGCATGTTGTTCAGACGACCAAGAAACGCGTCTCCGGAAGCTCAGGTTGCTGTCAATTGGCACATACTACCGAATTCGATGCGTGACTCCTCCTTGGAGGAGGGGTGCGACTTCAGTGTTGATCGGACGTATAGAGGAAGCAGACGCACAGTGTGTACGCAGCGCAAGACACACTGTACCGCGAGCCTTAACCAGTGAGACCGGCCTTTGCCCGAAATGGCTTCGGCAGGTCAGACGAGCGATTCTCGACGTGTCTGTCGAATCTTTTCAGACCAGATCCCAAATCATCCTGGCGCGAATGAGTGGCCGGGGGACGGAACAACTCGATCTCGCCGTGCCATCGGATGAGAGATCGGGCTTGGCCTGTGCCACATTGGCTCGAAGCTCCTGCGCGTTCTGCACACCACCGTTTGCCCTCACCCTCGACCAAAGTCCAAACTTTATGGATAATCCAAGCCGTTGGTCCGTCGCCACAGGTACCGGGCGTTTCAAGAGACACGCCATTTGTGGCGCACTCGCATCGGCGATGGTCGGGGAGCCGACGTCATTTCGGATTCAGCTCCACCCGTCGATGTGATCGTGGTTCGTCGGAGCGATGCGTATCGGTATGAGAACGGAGGTGTCAGAATGCCTGTAGCCACGAGGATAGTAGCGGCCAGGAAAGCAGGCATCTCCACCGCACTGCTTGCAGCGTTCGTGGCTACTCTCTGTCTAAAAGGGGGGCCGACGCGAGCGGACATGGCGGAGGAGATCATCGCGACGTCTGGTGTGCGTGCGGGGCTTGTGGTGTGGGTTCAGCGGGGCGACGTCGAGCCGACGTTGACTTTGGCGAGGAAAACGCAGGCCCTGATTCACGTTCTGGCGATCGACGCGGAACGTGTGCCGGCCCTCCGGCAACGGCTGGCGAAGGAAGGCCTGGCTGGTCGGGTCACGGTCGAAGCGTGGAAAGGAGGTCTGCTGCCGCTGGTCGACGAGAGCGTGAACTTAGTCGTCGTGGAGCCGCCCGCTTCGGTCTCCGATGCCGAGGCGAGGCGCGTGTTGCGTCCTGGCGGGGTGCTGTTGGTCGGCAGCGAGGGCCAACAAAGAAAGACGGTCAAGCCGTGGCCAGCGGACATCGACCAATGGACTCACTTCTTGCACGATCCGTCGGGCAACGCCGTGGCCAGCGATCGA
>JAADHY010000729.1:0-9332 GCA_013151585.1 Planctomycetota bacterium | reverse complement strand
CACACCTTGGCCAGCGTCAGTTCGGTCGTCTCGTTCGGCGGACGCCTCTTTTACATCGCCGACGAGGCCCCGTCGGCGTCGATTCGAATTCCGTCCCGCTGGTTCTTGATCGCGAGGGATGGTTTCAACGGTGTCCTGCTCTGGAAGCGGCCGATAGATTCCTGGGCCGATCATTTGCGACGGTTCCGTTCCGGGCCGGTGCAATTGCCTCGGTTGCTGGTCGCTTGGGGAGATCGTGTCTACTTGCCTTTGGGGATCGACGCGCCGGTGTCGGCGTTGGATGCGGCGACGGGCAAGACGGTTCGGACCTATGATCCAACCGGTGGAGCCGAAGAGATCATCGTCCACGACGGCGTGTTGCTGGTCGTGACGGGCGAGCCGGTGCCTGAGCAAGCCCTGGCAGTTCCGACGCGACGCGGGAAAGCAAGAGTTCCGTTTCCCAACCGAAAGACTGTTGTCGCTTTGGACACTGCCTCCGGTCAGCTTCTCTGGAAGTGGCAGGAAGACGATCATCCCGTGGTGCCGCTGACGTTGGCCGCAGCGGTTCGCAGGTCTGCTTTGCCGCCGGGCCGGACGTCTTGTGTTTGGACCTGCGATCCGGTCGCCAGAGATGGCGGTGGTCGGGCAGCTCTGTGCCGTCCGATCAACCCCGATCCACGACATCGGCAAACAAACCGGCCGCGAAATCGGGGAAAAACAACAGACCGGCGAAGGGCAAAGGCCGCTCGAGGAGACGAAAAGCCGACCCGCTTCGTGCTGTGGGTTGGGCGATGGCGACGTTGGTCTTCCAGGGCGATTTGGTTCTATACGCCGATGGCCGGCGCGTGACGGCCATTGAGGCCCAAACCGGCCGCCGTTTGTGGGACGTTCCCTGCCGCCCCGGGTTCAAGTCGCCCGCTGACATCTTTGTGATCCAGGACGCGGTTTGGATCGGTCCCGATTTCGCCGAAGCCCGTGACCTGCGCACCGGAAAAGTGAAAAAGCAAACGGCGGTTCTGGCGGCACTGCGGACGGCGGGACATCATCACCGATGCTATCGGGAGAAAGCAACCGAGCGATACATCCTTGGCGGCTATCGCGGCATTGAGATGCTCGATCTGGTCGACCAAGAGCATTGGCGGAACAATTGGGTTCGCGGCGTCTGTCAGTACGGAGTTCTGCCGTGCAACGGACTGATCTACGCCCCGCCGCACGCTTGCGGCTGCTTCATGGAGGCGAAGTTGCGGGGCTTTTGGGCATTGGCGAGCAAGAGGTCGAGGACCGAGGGTCGAGGGCCGAGGACCGGAGACCGCTTGGAGCGCGGGTCGGCGTACGGCGAGGTTGTCGGCTTGAGTTGCGACCCCTCCTCGACGGATGGGCCAGAATCTCATGAACGAAGGCAAACGTCGCGGAGGGCTGGAAGCGGGCAGGGCCTGCGGTCAATACGGTCACAGGCAGAGCCCAGAGCCGGGAAGGTTTCTTTTGCTCTCAACTCTCAACCTTCGACCTTCAACCCTTCCGCCGACTGGCCCACCTATCGCCACGATCCGCTGCGGAGCGGCTCAACAGACTGCCGCTTACCGGCGCGGCTGTCGACCGCGTGGCAAGCCAAAGTGGGTGGTCGCTTGTCTGCGCCCGTCATCGCCGGTGGTATCTTGCTGGTGAGTTCGATCGACTCGCATCGCGTTGTCGCCTTGGATGCAGGCACGGGCCAGCCGCGATGGACCTTCGTTGCGGGCGGCCGAGTCGATTCACCGCCGACAATCTGGAACGGCTTGGCGCTGTTCGGCTCGGCCGATGGCTACGTTTATTGCCTGCGACTGACCGACGGGGAACTCGTTTGGCGGTTCCAGGCCGCTCCAGAAAACCGCAAGGCCGTCGCCTGTGACCAACTTGAATCGGTCTGGCCGTTGCCAGGCAGCGTTCTGGTTTTGGATGGCCAGGCCTACGTGGCTGCCGGCCGTTCGTCTTATTTGGATGGCGGCTTGTGGTTTTACTCGCTCGATCCGCGTTCCGGCCGACTCCTACACCAGAGCCGCATCCGTAGCAAGCTGCCGGGTTTCCTTCCACCTCCCCGGCAAGACAGCCACGCCCAACAGATCGTCCAAAACGCAACAGACTATAAGACGTTCCTGGCGCCGGACCGCAGCGACGCGTTCTCGATGGGTGGAGCTTTGTTGGATGTGCTGGTCAGCGACGGACGGTCGGTTTACTTGAGACAGCTTCGGTTCGACCGGCAATGTCGCCTGCAGCCGACGGGAGGTCGGCACCTGTTTTCGACCAGTTCTTTGCTGGACGATGCCGAGAACCACCGCTCGCACTGGGTGATTGGGACCGGCGACTTCAGCCGGATTCCGGTCGCCTACTCCTGGATCGCGAACCAGTTTCAGGGCGCCTACGGTTCGTACTTGGCGCGTCCTTACGGTTTGATGCTGGCGTTCGACAAGAGGAACGTTTGGGGCGTCCGACGAGTCTACAGAAAAAATGGTTATCTGCTTTTCCACCAGGACCGACAGCCGTTTGCGGCGGAGGAACAATCACGTCGCGATTTCCAGCCGAAAACGCCAGATGTGAAGTTGCCCGCATGGTCGTGGTCGACCGATCTGCCGATCCATCCGCGGGCGATCGTCCGGGCTGGCGATTTCATCGTGTTGGGCGGAACGCCGCTGCCCGAGCAACCGCTGGCGGACCTGGAAGAACTGGCCGCGTGCTACGCAGGCCGGCGGGGTGGGCGCCTGCACGTTGCTTCCGCGGAGAACGGCCGCACGGTCGCCCAGTTCGCGCTGCCCGCTCCGCCCGTTTGGGATGGGATGGCGGTCGCCGACCGGCGTCTGTTTTTCGCCGCGACCGACGGCGTTGTCCGATGCTTGGCGGCTGCGAGCGACGGCAAAAGCGACTTGAGCTCTAAATCCGATAACGAGTGATCGGGGCGCCGGGCTTAAAAGGAGTAAGAGAAGAAAGTGCGTAGGGCTCGCTCGTGAGTGATGTTGATCACGCGCGTCAGCTCTTGGCTTGTTGGACAATCGGGGACGCTTGCCCGACCCGAAGAACCCGCTGCAGAGGAACGATCGAATGAGTTCACCGTGGAAACTGACGTGGCTGATGGGCATGAACCGTTTGGGCCGATGCACAACCGGGATCACAGTCCTCGTCTTCGCTTTGGCGTTTGGAGCGAATCTTCAATCGTCGGCCTTTGCCGCCAGTCCCACATCACCGGGCCAACAGGCTGCGGAGGTTTTGAGGACATCGGGAGTCACTGGCGGTCTGGTCGTACACATCGGTTGCGGCGATGGACGCCTTACCGTCGCGCTGCGCGCCAACGATCGCTACCTCGTTCACGGGCTAGATGCCGATGCCAGACATGTTCAGAAGGCGAGACAGAACATCCGGGCCGCCGGGCTGTACGGCCCGGTCGCCGTAGAACAATGGGTGGGCGAGAGGCTGCCTTACGCTGACAGCCTGGTCAATCTCGCTGTTGTGGAATCTCCAGAACTGGTTGCGGCTGCGGAACTGATGCGGGTGCTCGTACCGGGCGGTGTTGCGTTGATCCGGCAAAAGGACGGTTGGAAAAAGTTGACGAAGGACTGGTCGGCTGACCTGGGCGAGTGGACGCATTTTTTGCACGGAGCGGACAACAACGCCGTCGCGCGAGACCAACGTGTCGGTCCGCCCCGACGGCTGCAATGGTTGGCCGAGCCCCGATTCGCTCGCAGCCACGAGCATCTGGCGAGTATCAGCGTGGTGGTCTCTGCGGGCGGGCGGCTTTTTGCCATCGTCGACGAAGGCCCCACCGAATCGGTCGTTTTGCCTTCAAAATGGCGTCTGGTGGCGCGCGACGCCTTCAACGGCGTCTTATTGTGGAAGCGGCCGATCCGCCGATGGGAGTCGCAGTTGCGAGGTTTTCGCACCGGGCCGCCTCAGGTGCAGCGGCGACTAGTTGCCGTGGGCAACCGGGTTTACGTGACGCTCGGTTACGGTGAGCCGATCTCGGTACTGGACGCGGCCACCGGCCGGACGCTGCAAGTCTTCGAAGGGACGGAAGGGACGGAAGAAATCACTTTCCGCGACGGCCGCCTGTACCTGCTACTCGGCGAAGAGCGGGGGAGCGATTCGCATGGGATCGATTCGCGGACGGCCGAACGGCGCGGCCAAAAGCCGGTACCGACACAGAAAACAGTCGCCGCACTGGACGCTGCCTCCGGACGCTGGCTCTGGCGACTCCGCAGCGACGAGACGGTCGAGCTGTTGCCGACTACGCTCACGGTGGGACACGGCCGGCTCTTTTTCCACAACCTGAACCATCTGGTTTGTGTGGACACGGCGTCTGGGAAAGTTCTTTGGCGGACGGAGCGCCGGCTCAGCCGGATCCGGCCGGGCTGGTCGGTGCCGACGGTCGTGGCGTATCAGGACGTCGTGCTGTCAGCAGATCGCTCGATCACGAAAAAGGAGCAGCAGCCACCCACTTCGCCAACCGTTCAATGGATCATCGACATCGGCGGAGGAGGCGCACCGGGGGAACTGATCGCCTATTCGGCCGACACGGGCGAGCGGCTTTGGAGCACGCCCTGCGCGGAAGGCTATAACGCGCCGGTCGATGTCTTCGTTGCGGATGGGCTGGTATGGGTGGGCACGACACCACGTCGCAAAGGACCGGACTTCCTGGTGGGACGCGACCCTCGCACCGGCGAGGTCAAGCGGCGGATCGACCCGTCCCGGGCTTACACGAATCCCGGCATGCCCCACCACCGTTGCTATCGCAACAAGGCGACCGACCGTTTCATTTTCGGAGGCCGGGCGGGCGTCGAGCTGATCGACTTGCGTTCGGGCCAGGTGCACCGCAACCAATGGATTCGCGGCACGTGCCAGCACGGCGTGCTCCCGTGCAACGGTTTGCTCTACACCCCGCCCGATTCCTGCGCATGCTTCATCCAAGCCAAGCTGCCCGGTTTCAAGGCGCTGGCCAGTGCTGCATCGAACGCGGGCGCTGCCAAGCCAAAGAAAGTAGATCGGTTGCAGCGAGGCCCTGCGTACGCCGAGTTCTCAACTTTGAGCTCTCAACCCTCGTCCCGCGACCGAACCGGCGACTGGCCCACGTACCGCCACGATGCGGCCCGAAGCGGCTTCACGTCGGAGCCGGTCCCAGCGAACCTTCAGCTCCGTTGGAAAGTTCGGCTGCCAGGGCGGCTGAGTGCGCCGACGATCGCCGACGGAAAGGTCTTCGTTTCCTCGATCGATCAACACACGGTCCACGCTCTCGATGCAGCCACGGGACGCCTGCTGTGGAGCTTCACGGCGGGCGGCCGTGTCGACTCACCGCCGACCTTCTATCGGGGACGGGTGCTGTTTGGCTCGGCTGACGGCTGGGTGTACTGCTTGCGAGCTGCCGATGGTGCGCTGGCGTGGCGGTTTCGAGCGGCTCCAGAACAGAGGCGGATCGTCGCCTTCGGCCAAGTCGAGTCGGCTTGGCCAGTGCCCGGCAGTGTCCTGATCGTCCACGATGTGGCTTACTGCGTGGCCGGTCGCAGCTCGGTCCTGGATGGCGGCATGTATTTGTACCGGCTGGATCCACAGACCGGACGGGAACTGTCGGTCACGCCCGTCCGGCACATCGATCCCAAGACGGGCGAGCAACAGGAAACGATCCGAGGCTTCGGCATGGAAGGCGCCTTGGTTGACGTGCTCTCCAGCGACGGAACCTCCGTTTTCTTGAAACAGCATCGTTTCGACTTGGAAGGCCGGCCACAGGATCGCACGGTCCCGCACCTATTCACGCCGACCGGGTTTCTGGACGACACGTGGTGGCACCGGACGTACTGGCTGTTTGGGACGGAATTCCTCGCCGGTTGGAGCGGTTGGTGGCAAATGGGCAATCAGACGCCAGCCGGCCGGCTGCTGGTTTTCAACGAGCAGACGATCTACGGCTACGGCCGCAGTTTTTATCCCGGCGGCAACGCCGGTCAATGGAACAGAGGTGAGCGATATCGGCTGTTTGCCGCTCCGAAGTCTGTCGCGTCGGTCACACCGCGGAGCGCCGAAACCCGACGGGGACGTCCCCCTCAGGGACAAAAGGCACGAAAGGGTCGGAAAGGCAGAGGTCGCGCCGAGCGGAGGAATCGTCCGCCGCAGAACCGGTCGCTGGTCCAGTGCCGCTGGTCGGTTGAACCGCCGTATGAGGCCAAAGCCTTACTGCTCGCCGCCGACACGCTGTTTCTGGCCGGACCGCCGGCTGACGCGCCGTTTTCGATCGAGTCGTTGGAGGGGCGAAACGGCGTGCGGCTGTTGGCCGTCTCGGCCGAGGATGGACGAATCGTTTCTGAATGGGAGCTGGAAGCGCTGCCCGTATTGGACGGGCTGGCCGCGGCTTACGGCCGACTTTATTTGACGCTCCAGAGCGGCGAGCTGATCTGCTTCGGCCGATGACAACGTTTCTCGCCGACGGTCGCCGACCCGGTCGTTCCTATTCGCCGGGACGGCGGCTCGCTCCCTGGCCACGCTGGTGCTCGCGCCGGCGGTTTCGGCCTTTTCACGATCCGCGAAACCCGATATACCTTTCGCCGCGTTCAGCGATGTCTGCTTCGTCCTGCCCAGACCACACGGAAGAACCGAGCGTTTTCTACCAGGAGGCCGAGCCATCAATCGGAAGAAGTTGCTGAAGCTATTGCTGGGGCTTGTCGTTTCGGCGGCGTGTCTGACCGTCGCTCTTTGGGACATCGACTTCGAGGCAGTACGGACGAGTTTCGCGCGAGCCAACTACGGGACGTTGCCTTTGTTCGTTCTTTTGGTCGGGCTGTTTTTCTGGGTCAAAGCCATTCGGTGGAAATACCTGCTGCGTCCGCTCGGTCGGTTCCACACCCGCGACGTTTTCCCGGCCATGATGATCGGCTTCATGGGGAACAATCTGCTTCCGGCTCGGCTGGGGGAGTTCATCCGAGTGTATGTGTTGGGGCGTCAGTTCAATCTCTCGAAAACGGCGGTGCTGTCCACGATCGTCCTGGAGCGGGTTTTCGACATCGCGGCGATCCTATTGCTATTCGCGATCGGGCTGTTCGGTGCGGAGGGGATGCCCACCTCTTACAAAACCTTCTGCAAGGCCATGACGGTTGGGACGGGCCTCGGTTTTTTGGCCCTGGCGGTCTATGTCGTCTGGACTGACTCGCTGGTTCGTTGGATCGAGGCGACCTTGAAACGACTGAGTTTCGTCCCCGAAAAAATCCGCAAAGGACTGACTCGCATGGTCGCGATGGGGGCGCAAGGGGTGTCATCCTTGAAGAGCCCGCGGCTTCTGGTGCGGCTGACGTTGACGTCGATCCTGCACTGGTCCTTTAACGTGGCCTGCGTCTATTGTGCCCTTTTCAGTTTCGGATTGACCGACCAGGTCGAGCATCCGGTCCTGGCGTCGTGCGTGGTCTTGGGAACGACGGCCTTTGGAGTGACCGTGCCGTCAACGCCGGGATTCTTCGGGGTCGTGCAAGTTTGTTTCTGGCTGAGCTTGCGGATTTTCGGGGTCAGCAAGGCCGATGCGTTCGCCGCATCGGTCTATTACCACATGGCCATGTACGTTCCGGTGACGATCACCGGGCTGTACTTTTTGAACCGGCTCGGGCTCCGCCTTTCCGGGGTGGAACAAGAGTCGGAAGAATTGGCCGACGAAAACGCCCTATAGTGCCAATGCAGGGAAAGCCTTGGAGGCGGCCCATCCGGTGTCCGTCCCGATCTCTCTTTGGCCATCGGATCGTTTGCTTGTCGACGGCTACTCGCGCAGTGTCGGCGGCTGACTCAGTTGGACCTGCTCCAGAGCGGCTTCGGCTCGTTCCGTGACCAGCAGCGAGTGCTTGCGATTGTTGACCAGCCGGGAATTCCGCACCTGGACTCGCGAGGAGCCGGCAACGCACAGCCCGGCCCGCCCGTTCTCTTCGCAGGTCACGTTTTCCAGCACGACGCATCGGCATAGATCGTGGGCGTTGATGCCATCCAACCGAAAGTGCCGGAAGGTGACGTTCGAGATATGGACGAAGCGAACGTTGTAAAGTGTCAGCCCGACGCCGTCGGCCGCATATTCGAACCTCCTTTCGGACGGGAGCTCCAGCGGTTGCGCCCGATAGTAAATCGCGCCTTTCCAAACGCACCAGCGCCCCGCAGGCAGGGCACTCAGCGTCGCTGGCTCGCGGAGACGAGTTTCTTCCGGAACAGGCTTGCCCTCTTTAAGCAGCAAATAATGCCCCTTTCGCCACGGGATGAAACGCCAAAGGTCTTCGCCGACGCGCTGCCACGCGCCGGGAGGCACTGGCCGCGCTCCGCTGATGATAGCGCCGTTTCCCTCCAATCGAAACGGGATGACATCCGGAGGACAGTCACGATCCGGCTGGCGGCCGGTCGCCAATCCCATTCCACTGTGGCGCGATCCGACCAATTGAACGGACTCGTAGTACGGAACACCGTGGTTGGCCAACACAACCGTGTCTCCCGGTCGGGCAAGCTTTAGCGCTTGCCGAATCGTCCGGACCGGTCCCATCTGTCCGGGCGCCACCGTGGAGGAGCTTCCATCAAAGGAATCGCTCCCCATGCGGTTATCTACGTAAATCGTCGCCCCGACGGTCGGTCGCGCCGTCGCGAGAACGGAGACGATGGCAATCAGCCCCCACACCGCGCGGATTGTGTTCATGGCGTATTCCCCGGGCCACATTGCTCTGTTGGACGGACAAAACATGGTACGCGAAAAGCGGATCAATCGACGATCCAAAGTCCTGACCTTCGGAAGCGGGTCTCCTGCCCCGCGCAGTGAAGATCGTCGGCCAGAAGGCGGTCGCATCAAGATGTTTTTCCGGGGCGGCGCAACTGGTCAGACACGCCTGTCCGGCCTCGCGCCGTTCGATGGCCTTTGACCGAGAACCGGAGGCCAGTCTTAAACAGGGATGTGTTCGTAATGTCTTCCGTGCCCTTGACTTAGGGCCATGTGCTCGCGGTCGTTCCGCCGTCGCCCCCACTCCGGGAGCCATGGGCTGCAACAAATGGTGCGGGTTGACGGATCGCGCGAGGGGCTCGAATAATTCCAGAGCGCGGCGGACAGACAAGCTCCTGGAGATATCGGCCGCTGCTTGCCGAGGCGGTTTCTGGGGGAGGACGACTCCGCTGAGGGAGCGGGCCTTGAGTGCGTTTCGAGGTTGAATCGCGTCGCTTGTTTAACCGGCCAAGAGGGCTGGTTGCAGTCGGAGAAGGATGGAGAAAATTTTGAAAAATTTCGGCCGGAGCCAAAATTTATCGTGGATTGCCGGGGGGATTTTGGTAGCATCTGGGACTTAGTAGAACCTACTAAAAGGATGATGACCGTTCTTCTTCGACGGTTGGTTCTCGAA
>JAADHY010000694.1 GCA_013151585.1 Planctomycetota bacterium | reverse complement strand
TGCCTTGCTTGGAAGGCCTGATCCGCAATCGATACGTCGGCCGGACGTTCATCGAGGGACGGGATCGAGCGGACAAAGCGAAAGTCAAGTACACCCCGCTACCGGAAGTGCTGGAAGGGAAACGCGTACTCCTGGTGGAGGATACCATTGTCCGTTCGACCACCATGCGCGTGCTGATCTCACAAATTCGTCAGCGGGGTCGAGCCAGTGAAGTGCACGTGCGGGTCGCTTGCCCGCCGATCATCGCCCCGTGTTTCTACGGAATCGACATGTCGACGGTTCGCGAATTGTTCGCTCCCGGCTTTATGGACGGGACCGAACTGACTCCGGAAATCGAACAGCGCATGGCGGAAGACTTGGGGGCGGATTCGTTGCGTTACTTGCCCATCGACGCCATTGCGCGGTCCATCGGCCTTCCCGCGGAGACCTTGTGTCAGGCCTGTATCACCGCGGAGTATCCCACTCCGGGCGGGCAGGAGCTTTACCAGTTGGCCCAAAAGCTCGCCGCGGGCGAGATTTCGGAGGGAGAGCCGGTCCGAACGTGCGACATGCGCATCATTTCAACCGCTCGCATGTAAGCTTTCGCGCCGCTGGATTTCTGCGCCAAGCGACGCTCCATGCCCCCGTGCTTTTTCCCCTTCTCCAACCGCTCTTGACCCGATCGCACCGCACGGATCATAATCAATTGTCAAAAGCTCAGGATGACGCCGCGGCCGCTTTGCGTTTGCCCACACCTCTCGCTGCTGAGCTTGGGGCCGGGATTTCCGCTTTTTGCGAGTTTTTGACAAGAAACAGGCCTCTTTTGTGTCCTGAGACGGGAACAATCTGCACATATACAGAATAAGGCGGATCGTTTCGGGCCCTCCGATTCCGGATTCGGCCGAGCGGACTGGACTGCAAGGAACGCGGTGCTGGAACGTCCGGTTCGGCCTGACTGGCGAGAAAGACCGTTGTCATGAGGACAGTTCTCCTAAGACGTTTCCTCCGGGCACGCCGACTTGCGCGACGGGGGCGGTCTCGACGCATCGTGCCGGCCGAAATCTTGGAAGACCGGCTTCTCCTTGACGCAGCCTCGCCCCAACTGTCCGCTGATGCGTTCACGGTGGCACAGAACGCGGGCATTCAAAGCTTTGATGTCTTGGCCAACGACTCGTTCGACGGCTACGCCGGACCGGGACGAATCACGTCGGTCAGTTATGGCAGTCAGGGCGGCTGGGTTGACATCGGTCCTGACGGCCGTTCGATTCGCTATGCGCCTCCGCCGGGCTTTGTCGGAACCGAATCGCTTGTGTACTACGTCGACGACGTCGCCCGAGCGGAGGTGACCGTCACAGTCGAATCTCCCTTCGCCTCCGTCGGCCGCCCCGAAGAAACGTATCCGGAATTCTGGATGGTCCGAGGAACGGGGCCCATTCGGCTGAAGGTCTTCGAACGAGCCGGCTGGCCGGACGAGCGGATTCGCAACGCCCGGATCACCGCCGTGAGTCAGGAAACCCGATTCGGGGGACGGGCTTGGGTCGATCCGGATGGCCGCTCGATCTGGTACGAACCGGCTGAGTCGTTTTCCAGCTTGCTGCACAGCTACGAATGGTCGGTTGACCAAAATCGGGCCATCCGACCCGATTCTGTCCTGTTTCAGATCGACGGGCAGTACGAGGCCAAAGTGTTGGTGTACGTGGTGCAGGCCGCTGGCCCGGACAGCTTAATCGTAAGTGCGTTTGACCGGGACCGGCCGATCGAAGTGCTGGATAACGATTGGTATCAGTTTCCGGACGGTCCGCGTCAGGCGTTGGAACGAATTACCGCTTTGAGCACGGCCCAGACAAAAGGCACGGTGCGTTTGGCTGAGGACGGCCGGACCGTGCTTTACACACCGCCGGCGGATTTCCTCGGCAGAGACTCTTTCAGCTACATCGCCGACGGGGTTCACCGTATGACGGTTTCGATTCGGGTGACCCAGCCGGCGCGGTGGGATTTCGCCGAGGCCTGGCAGGATGGCAGCCCGATTCGAATCAACGTGCTTGCCAATGACTTGTTCGGAGCCACTTATCCGGGGCCGCGAGAAATTACTGCGGTCAGCGATCCGGAGGCAGGCAGCGTCGCGGTGCAGGATGGTTCGGCCGTTGTTTATACGCCTCGGCCGGGATTCGTCGGTTTCGACCGTTTCACCTACACGGTTGATGGTCAATGGACAGCCACGGTCCTCGTTGATGTCCTGCCCCGGGCCGGCGGAGATGCCTATCGGTTCTTCGTCGATCCGAGTGTCACCGAGTACGACTTGCCCGTTCTTCGCAATGACCACTTCGCCGACGGGGCCTACAACGGCCCCTGCCGAATTACTGACGTCCAGCAGCCTGAACTGGGCCGCGTGGAAATCGTCAACGACGGCACTGCCCTTCGCTGGACCCTGCCAGAACCGACCAGGCCGACGCGGGTCGTGTTCACCTATACCGTCGACGGAACCTATTCGGCCCCCGTGCGGGTGACGGTTCGCGGCCGGGCCCGAGCCGATTTTTTCACTATCACTCAGAATCAAGGGGAGACCGCTCTCGAGGTTCTTGGCAACGACGATTTTCAGCGAGTCGGAGACGACGGCCGGCCCTATTCCGGCGCCCGGCAGGTTACGGCTGTCAGCCCGTCCGAGGCTGGGGGGAAGGTCCGCGTCGCTGCCGACGGGAAGACGATTCTTTACACGCCGCCTCCGGAGTTTGTCGGGCAGGATCGCTTTGTATACACGTTAGACGGAATCGACGAGGCAACGGTCAGTGTGTCGGTCGTGCGTCGGTTGACGGACGACCGCTTTTCCGTGGAGGCCGACAGTGTAGCCAACGAGCTGCCCGTCCTGATCAACGATCTATTCGGGCCGATGGATCGTGGGGCTCGGCGCATTACGGCGGTGACCGTTCCCGAGGCTGGCGGGACGGTACAGATCGCCCCCGGCAGCCGAAGTTTGCTGTATACGCCATCGCCTGGATTCGTCGGCACGGATACGTTCCGGTATACGGTGGATGACCAACAAACGGCTCGGGTGGACGTGCTGGTGGGACAGCCGGCTCAGGAGACACTGAGCCGCTTCAGGTCGCGTGAGGCGCTGAGACAATGGCTGATCGACGACGCTTTGCAGCGATACGCCGACCTGTTCGGTCAAGACGCTCCGCCTATCAATCCGCTCTACGCGCCGATGGACAGCACGGCCGGATCGCGGACGAACGACCATTCCGACACGAACGTCCAAATCCCCGGAGTCGACGAAGCCGACCTGATTGAAAACGACGGCGAGTTCTTGTACGTGCTGCGGGAAATCGAACCGGTCGATGCGCTGGCGCCAGCGAAGTGGTGGATTCCGGTCCAGCGCGAAACGGAACTGTTGATCGCTCGCGCGTGGCCCGCCGATCAAATGCAAGAAGTGGCCCGCGTGCGAATCGAAGGTGATCCGTACGGCATGTATCTGTTCGGCGATCGGCTGGCCGTTTTGTCAAAGGCCTTCGAGGAATGGCCCGCTTGGGACGGGCTGGGGATTGTTGATGTTCGGCCTTCGAGCGACGGGGCCTCATCGAGGGCCGTTCAAGCGGACCGGGCATGGGCGGACGCCCCTTCCACTTCTACGGAGCGGCTGATGTTTGCCCCGGGCTTCGGAGGCTGGCCGTTGAGAGGGCGGGGCCAGACACTGGTCACGCTTTTGGATGTCTCGGACCGGAGCCGACCTCAATTGGTGCAACAATTGCGCGTCGACGGAAACTTCATCGACTCCCGGGCCATCGGTGGCATACTTTTCTTCATTCAGCGCAACTGGTCCCGGCCGTTACCGCCGCCGAGACCACAACGGATCGGACCGCCGGAGCAAGAGCCGGTCTCCGGCACCGTGGGAACGTCCCAACCGAAAACACGGTGGGTGTACGAAAGCCGCGAAGAATATCGACAGCGCATGGAACGGGAAATCGATGATTGGCTTGCGGACAGTTTTCCGCGTTATTCGGTCACTCGGCCGGACGGGACCGAGGTGACCGGCGCGATCAATGACGGCTCGGATCTCTACCGGATCGACGGTGATTTGGGCTCGTCGCTCATCTCAATCATCTCGGTAGACATGACGTCAGACCAGCCCGGCCCCGTCTCGACGGTGAGCCTTCTGATTCCGCAAACGACCGCGATTTCGGCCAACCGCGACCACCTGCTTCTGCTCAGTCCGCAATGGGATCCTCACGAGCCGAACAAGACCCGCATCTTTCAGTTTGCATGGCGTGCGCACGACGGGACGGTCCAGCTCCAGGCAACCGGTATCGTTCCCGGCCGGCTGGTCGATCAATTCTCGGTGGATGAATACGACGGCAGACTTCGAGTGGCTACGACCACCCGGCTGCCCGGCGTCGCTCGTCCGGTCTCCCAGCAGAACACTGTTTTTCTGCTCCAGGCGGACCACGGTGTATTGGAACCAATCGGTGCGGTGAAAGGTTTGACCTCCGGCACGACCGTTCGGGGCGTTCGGTTTATCGAGGATCGGGCGTTTGTTTTCACCGCCTTGGTCGAAGATCCGTTGCTCGCATTCGATTTGAGCGATCCAACGGCTCCGTATTTTGCAGGTCTGCTGGCCGTGCCGGGAATCTCCACGTATTTGCATCCGATCGATGCGACTCATTTGCTGGCCGTCGGTCGCGACTCCCGGCTGGGCGGGGACTCGCCTACCCAGGTGGCATTGTACGATATCAGCGACCTGGCCGATCCGGTCCTCCTGGACGCAGACTTGCTGCCGAAGTTTTCGCGCAGTCCGGCCGTCAATGATCATCACGCGTTCGGATGGTTTCCGAAGTTCGGAATTTTGGCCTTGCCGTCGGGGCGGACCGTAGGGGAATGGGTGGACCTGGACGGCGACGGAAGCGGCGACGTGTGGCGACGGAACCGACTGGATGAGCTGGTGCTGTTCCGCATCGATGTGAGACCGCGGGAAGCTTCCGAAGAAGCGATTCAGGTTGTGGGCACGGTTCCGGCCGACAGCGAGGTTTTGCGTCCCGCGTACATCGGCCAAACGATCTATGCCGTGACCAACGAGTCGATTCTCGCTGTTTCCGCGACAAGTCCCGGCGAGGTGATTGGCGTCATCCATTTCGGACGGACCGATCCGATCGACGTGACGCCGGACGGCGGAGCCGGCCAAGACGGCCTCGAGGAAAAGAATCCGCCGCCAATTCCCTTTGTGATCTTCGCCGGGTTTGACACAGATGACCAGAGCGGCTGGTTGGGAGGTCGGTGGAACGTTCCAGGGGCGGCCGGACCCGGTGCGAGCGTGTTGCCGGCGAACGGGCCGGCGCTGCTCGCACCCGAGCTTCTCCTGCCTCCACTGCAGCGACGGTTGTTTTCCCCGAGCGTTCTATGGCGAGACTGGGAGGTGGCTCCTGCCTCAGCGCGACGTCAACCGGCGCAGCCCGCTGAGACGGCCGAACCACAAGGCGCCGCACCGGAGGCCCTTCCAGCAACTGAGTCCGCTCATCAAGGCTCAGCCGGTCCTTCGGACGAGCCGACGCAGGCACGACCGGAAAAAACCTTAAACGGCGTGAAAGACACTCAGACCGATCAGCCCAACCCAGCGCAGCCCGGCGATCCCACCGGGACGAAAAAAGTGAAGAGAGTGTCGCAAACGTCAGGCCGCTGGTTGAATGAGGAAACGCCCGTGCAACGACGGTCGGCCAACGCAAAGCACAACGCCGAGTTCTCCGGAGCGACTGCTCGGCCCGCCATCGACGAAGCGGTCAACGCCGTCGCGGCCCAATTGGCCGAGGCTTTGGCTGCGCCGCATCCGTCGACCACTACCAAAACGGCGGCCGCCGAGGCGCCGTCAGGGCCGAGCCGCGGCGTCTGGGAAAATCCCCCGGCCGCACACTGTTCATCGGCGGACTCTGAATGCCGCAGCACCCGACAGCCGACAGAGACGAGGGCCGCCCCGTGGCTTCTGACGCCCCTCGCGGCCGCCGCGGCCGGCTATATCGCCCACCAACATCGCCGCCGAACGCCTCCGGGGGCCTCGTGAGCCTGTCACGGGCGAACATTGGGCCGTGGCGCCGGGAGCTCCTCCCAACTGCTCCGGAAAGAAACTTTTTCCCTCTTGTCCCCAGGCTCTGGCAGCGAACGCACGGCCCGCAGGCTTGGCTTGCGCCGGCGTGGCTGAAGGAATGACGGGCGAGCGAGTTGAGACCGCACGCGAGCGTGTTGCATGCACTCGGCGGGGCGGCCGCGATTGAGCGGAGCGAACCCCCAAAGGCGTCCGCGCCAACCCGAGCCACTCTGCCCCCTCATCCGCCCTTCGGGCACTCACTTTCCCGAACGGGCGGAGAAAGAGCATCGTTCGGTGAGTCGGCCTCTACACCCCTTTCTTTGCTATCCAAATCCCGCCGTGCGCCCGGCCAAGTCGCGGTACGGTTGGGTGATGCGGTCCGCAGCGAGGTGGAGGGCTGTTGCGAGAGCGGATTCCCCGTAGACGGACCGTCTGATTTGCGACGTGTTGTGCGGAAACCTCATCGTCGGTCGGCGGGACGGGCCGCTTGTCGGCCCAAGAGCTGCTGGTACGAGCGGCTGTCGACGTGATCCGGCTTGATCTTGCCGGTGTCCTCGTTTTGAACCCAAAGATGCCCGTAACTGAACCATACTCCGTTGTTGGTTCCGTCGGCCCGGACGATCATGGGAATGGCATCGTCGCCCCGGCTGGGCACGCCCGATAGTACCTCGCGGCTCCATCCCTGCTCCGTCGACACAAACAGGTTCAGCGAATACTTTTCGGCATTCGAAAAAATCACGTCATCGTAGCCATCTTCATTGATGTCAACGAACCGCAGCCCCGCATCGCGGCCGTGCGGATCCACGATCCGCGTCCCTGCCGGCAAAGCAAAAGGCAGCCGCTGCCAGCCGTGCCGGGTCGACCAAGAGAACACCGCGTTCTGCTCAGGATTCCCGACGAGCAACTCGCACCGGCCGTCGCCATCGCAGTCGCGGAGTCGGACGCCGCGGTCCCGCCCTCCCAGAGCGGTCAAAATGGGACCATTCTGATCGAGTCCGCGGAGCCCGTTCGGATCACGTTGCCAGTCGCGGCCGTCGAAGTGCCAGAGTCCTGTCGCGCTTTCGTTTCGGACCAGAAAGCTGGCCAGGCCGTTTGCCTGAAGTACGCCAAAGCGGACGCCCGTCGATTCTTGCCGCCCGTCGTCGCTCCGCACCAGCGGAACGGGAAACGAGCGGTCCTGCCAAGTCCCTGTGCTCGGGGACCAAATGCGGGTCCGCCGGAGTCTGTCGTTACCGATGACGACGTCCATGAAACCGTCGTCGTTTAAGTCGAGAAGGCGGACACCATTCTCTCCGCCGTCTGCCGCCCGCAGCGATTCTCCCGACAGCAAGTGGCGGTTGATCCGCTCGACCACATCCCGGAAACTCAGGAACTTGACTTTCCTCCCGTACTTCCGGTCGGCGTAATCGATCATCTCGATGACCTGATCGTTGCGGATCCAACCGTGCGGATGGAAACACAACGAAAAGATGCCGCGCTTGGCCACGACCGCATCGACCGCTGCCTTCAGGTCCGCGACGGTCACCGGGCTGCATTTCCCGTTCAGGTGCTGGGCGTCCCAGTCGCTGGGCATGAGCGGCGGGATTTCCCAGCAAAGACCGCCGATTACGTACGGGTACGGGTAATCCTCGATCAGGTTCACCATGAGCCGATCCGACGGAACGTACTTGCGGAACCGTTCGCGTCCCGCCGAATCCCGCGTCAACGTCTTCGGCAGTTCGGGATCGCTCGCGCTGAAGACGTGAAACACGGAGGAATCGACCGCCAAAAAGTGACCGTCCGGCGTCGTGTGGTTGAAAACTTCGGCGAAAAAGCGAGGACTGACCGAGTTCATCGAATCGCAGCACGGCATGCGGAATCCGACGGGACGGTGACCGGGAATCTGATGGAGCAGATCGACGCACCGGTCGAAAGTCACCTTGGCCTTCTTCAGTCCCGAAGCCCCCCTTTGCAAGCAGGGGCAGGGATGGTCGTACGTGTGCACTTCCAGGGAGACGCCTTCCTGAAGCCATTTCTGGAGCTGAGGGTCGGCTGGGTCGATCCGGACCGTCATGATACTCAAACCAGCCCGGCCGTCGATCTGTTTCAACCGCCGAAGAATGGGACGCAAAAAAGCCTCGTACTTTGGGGGCTCTCTGAGGTCATCGATGGCCAGCACGATCACCGCCTCGACACCCTTTTCCCCGATCCACTGCGGTGTGATCAACTTGGCCGTCGCTCGATTGACCCAGTAGGGATCGGGCGGTGCGTCCAGCGCGACAAATCGATTCGCCCCGTCCGCCGACCAGATTGAGACACAGAAAAGTAGGGCCCAACTCGTGCTCGCCATCGACTGCAACTCCTTTGATCTTTGAATGCCCCGGCCAAGAATCTCGCAGGCGAAATTACCATTGCTCTGGGCAAATGGCAAATGTCACGCGTTGCTTGCGAGGACCAAAAAAGTGGAAGGCCCCGAACAGGCAATGGGCCCCACACCGAGCCGATCGCTGGCGTGGCAAGGAATTCCAGTTGGGGCACGCGTTGCGAAACCGCCACAATGTGGCGTGTACTACCACGGATTCGCGGGAGCTGGTGGACTCGAAGGGGGACCGAAACCCAATGTAGCTCGGCCTGGACCGCCACGAGCGTGCGGCGCTCGGTTCAAGCCGAGACCGGTGGTCTGACGGCCGTTGTTGGCGGAGCCCCGTAAGTTCGCACCTGCACCTTTGCGTGGGCGGATGGGAGACCTGCGGCTTGGTCGGGAAAACCGAATAGCAGCCACCTCGTCGACAGGTACAAAGGGGGGCTCCGCGGTGCTCCGTATGTGGT
>JAADHY010000248.1 GCA_013151585.1 Planctomycetota bacterium | reverse complement strand
CTCTTTTTCCAATGCCGAAACCTGCGGTCCGGTCGGCCCAGCCACGATGCCGCTGTCCAACACGTCGTTCACGAAGCGCCGGTCGTCCTCGGTGATGACTGGCCAGTTCTTGTAGTCTTCTCGTGTTAAGATCGGCGTGCCGCCTTCGATCGCCAATTTCTCCGCCATGACCGTCTCCCTTCAATCTGTTTTCCTCAAGCTGCTTGCGAACGCATTCTTTGCTAACAAATGGCTCACTCCGAATGGATTCCTCTCGTTCCGGCGACCGCGTCTGGCAGCCGCCGGGCTGACCAACAACCGACCAGCCAGTGACCGCCCACTCGCAGTCCGGCCGGGCCGGGATATAGCACTGGGCGAGCGAACCGGAGCCTCACCTCTCGGACCCTTGCGTGCCTCCCGTTCCCGAAATTTTTCCGTCCTCCCTGCCAGAAACCGCTCCCCAGGCTTTTCGCTTTGCACGGAAGCATACACACCGGCTGACCGTCGTGCAAACGCACAAACGCAACCGAACTGCGAACTCGTCTTGGCTCACTCCTGAACGTTGGCTATATTCTCGCCCCGTCGCTCCCCAGGGGCCGCGTTGGGGCGGGCAACCTCCACTCCTCCATGGTCACGCCCTTCGAAACGTCTTTCCAACGTTCAACCCGTCATCGCTGGGTCAGAGGAGATCGTCCGATGGGGTTCGAGTCGTTATTCTCATGAGCCTGGCCGCCGCGATGGCGGTCGGAAGCTCGGGCTGCGCCAACTTCTTTCAGACACCGGTGGGGCGGGTGCTGTACGACTTGCAGCCTCATCGTCTGTGGCGATTGAACCGGATGCCCCCACCCAGCCGTGACGTCTATTTCTCCGTGCCTCCGGAACGGGTCTTGGTAGAATCCGTGCCGGCCTCCGGCCGTTCTTCTGACGGCACCGGCTCGGCCACCAGCCGGGCGGCTCCTTGAGCCAGCAATTCCGCCGCAACCGCCCGTCCCAGCTCATCCGGTCGGCCGAGCTCGCCGGCCTTTCTGGTGATCAGCCTTTCTTTGCCATCGCGGCTCAAAACGACCGCTTCCAGCACGAGTGAGTCCCCGGCGGCCCGAGACCAGACGCCCACGGGCGCGTGACAGCCGGCTCGCAATTCGGCCAGCATCGCCCGCTCGGCTCGAACTGCAGCAAAGGTGACCCGGTCCGAAATGCGCTGCAGAAGCATGCGGCAGTCGTTGTCGTTCTCGCGGCACTCGATTCCCAGGGCTCCTTGTCCCACTGCCGGAAATAGCACCGGTGGCCCAAGTAAACCCGAGATACGCTGCTCCAGCCGCAACCGACGCAACCCAGCCTCGGCCAGAATCAGCGCATCGAATTGGCCCTCGTCCAGCTTCCGGATGCGGGTTTCGACATTCCCGCGCACATCAACCACCTGAAGGTCGGGACGGCGGTGAAGCAACTGAGCCTGTCGCCGCAGGCTCCCGGTGGCAACTCGAATGCCTTTCGGCAGTCCATCGAGCACCGACTCTGAAGCCTTTTCATCGAGCTTTTCGCGGGTGGCCGGCATTTCGGTGGGCCGGTCGGGCAATATCACCGCATCGCGCACCGGACCGCGAGGAGGAACCGCGGCCAGACAGAGGCCGTCGGCCGACTGAGTGGGCAGGTCCTTCAAGCTGTGGACCGCCAAGTCGGCGCGGCCATCCAACACTGCCCGTTGCACCTCGCGAGTGAACACTCCGATGCCACCCATCTGAGCCAGAGGTCGGGCGCGGTCACGGTCTCCCGTGGTGGTCAGCCGGACCAACTCGATCGGGCGATCGGGAAAAATATCTCGAAGCAGCGCCGCCACGTGTTCGGCCTGCCAGAGGGCCAGGCGGCTGGCTCGTGTTGCGATACGAAGAGGTCGGGACGGATTCGACGGGTTCAACTGGAAGGGGCCTCCTGATCAGGCGCGGGCTGGCCGTCTTCGGGCCGAGCGTCGGATGGCCGCGGCGAGCTGGCCGCGTGGTCCTCGGGCGTCCGCGGCAGAACCGGTCGCTCGGCGCCGGCCAGTCGCCGAGCCAGTTCCTGCTGCAACAGTTCGGCCGTCACCCTTTGCTGTGGCGGCACATGAACGCCGCACGAAATGCAGAATTGGAATGCCTGGTCGATCGTCATGTTCAAGTCGAGCACTTCGCTACGGGGCACGCTAATCGTGAAGCCCGTAAACGGAGCCGGCGAAGTCGGAACCAAGACGCTGACCAGCGGCTCACCCGCCGCCGCCGTAATTTGTAGCATGCTCTCGCCCGTCACAAAGCCGAGCGACCAAACTCCTCGCCGCGGATACTCCACGGCCACCACGCGGTTGTAGTTCACCGTCCGGTCGGTGAATAAGAAATCCGTGACCTGCTTGACCGATGAATAAACATTACTGATCAACGGCAACTTGCCCAGAAACAAGTTCTCAAACTTACTGACTCCCCAGGCGCCGACCCGAGCGGTCCCAATCCGGCCGACGTAATACAAGATGATCACCGTCAGCGAGACGCCGACAGCGCTGAGTCCCACCAGCCCCAGCGGCTGCCGCAACGTCACCACTTCCATGTAGATTCCGATCACCGAGTTCGGCATGTCGATGGGTTTCACATGCGCAGCGACCAAGGCATAGTCTTGGTACGGTACCGCCCGCTTGCCGTCACCGACCGGGACGTAGACTTGTTCCAGGTCGATTTCGTGGGGCTCAAGGCTGTCAGCCTTGGTGAGCTTCAAGAAGCGCATCAGCCGCTTTCGTTCCTCCGGCGTAATACGGTAGTTCTTATCGCAATAGGGCAGCGGCGGCAGTTGCGGCAGCGTGTCGAGAAGCTGAATCGACTCCGACCGGTCGATCAATTGCGCGAAACCGAATCGGACCACGGTGCTGATCGGCTGGATGATGTAGTCGTTGACGCCCCGCGCGACCCAGATCAGGATCACCAACGTCAGGATCGGCGGAAGGGTGATCGCCAAACCCTTCAGCAGAAACTGCGTGGCCCCATGTTTCCGCGGCGGGGCCTGAGCAACCTCATCCGGCATGGCTAGCAGTTCCTTGGGTTGACGAGACGGATAGTGGAAGGGGGTCCAACCGAGGGACACAGCGGCTTCCCCGCAGCGAGAGCGCCCGCCGGGAACGACGCGGCTCCTGCCCGGTCTCTCCTCACACCGCATCCTTCGGAACGACGGCCACGACAGCTACGACAACCCGCTTCGCTCGCGCTCGCCGCAACGCTCGCGAACATTCGTTCGCAGTGGTGCCCGTCGTCAAGATGTCATCGACCAGCAGAACGGTCTTGCCGGCGACCCATGACAAACGCCGGACTCGAAACGCCTTCGCCAAGTTCCGCCGCCGACGCGGCGACGGCAAGCTGGATTGGTCCGGCGTCAGTCGGACTTTCGCGAGTATATGTCCCGCATAAGGCACTTTCAAGGACCGCGCCAGCACCCGAGCGATGGTCTCGGCCGAGTTGTGCGGACGGATGAGCCGCTTCAGCCAGTGATGCGGAACGGGCACGACCAGGTCGATCCCGGCGTCTTGCAACGCCTCTTGCCGCGCGCACCAAAGGAGCCGGGCCAACGCCGCAGCCAGCGGCTCGCCGCCGGGCTCTTTGCTCCGAATGCACGCCGCCCGAAGCTCGTCCCGGTAAAGCCCCAAGCGGATGACGCGCTGAAAGGAAAAAGAGCGACGGCGACATGCAGTGCAACCCCGCGACGCGTCCACGTAGGGTCCCACCGGCAGCCCGCACCGAAAGCACATGTCATCCCGCGCCGGCAAAAAGGCTTGCTCACAGGCTTCGCATAAGGGACAGGCCAAGGAAAGCCCAAACTCATTGAGGGAGGCTTCGTCAAGCAGCGTCTGACAACACCCCGGACAGAACGCGGGATAGAAAAATTCGATTGCCGAGGAAGCAATCACTCTTGCCGAGGCCCGAAGCCGCTCCGAAAAGTCCGAAACGCGGCGGCGTCCCGACGGCGCCGTCTCGCGAACGACTCCGCTTGGGGCGAGTGCCCTCGCCACGGCTCCCTCCTTCCTCTTCGCCTCTCCCGTGGCGCCCAGGCCCATCACAGCAAACAGCCAATCACCGAGCCATCCCTCGGCCAACCCCACCAGGGACATTATACCATGATCAGGTAAACGCATCCACCCTTAAGTCGCCATTTGGTCATGCCAACTTCCTCACAATGCGGACGCCGTTTCGCCAACACGGCGTGGTCCGCAGAGCACCGCCGCGGTGGAAAGTTCACAATGCCAACAATGCCGGGTCGATGCGCCCGCGAGGAAACGGACGTGGCCCCGTTCTGCTCGCAGCCACAAGCCTGGGGGCGATCTCCTCTGCGACCAAAGCGTCTGCGGGGCGCACCTGGGCGACCTCGGGCGAGCCATTCCGTTCCGCATCGCTCCGAGAATCCGACTTTGGCGATCCCGAGCGGTTAGAGAAAACGGTGCCGAACCATCGCATTGCAACGGTGTCGAAATCTGGCCCTGACGTCGGCTAACCAGCAGTGCTTTTGCAACGCCTTCTTGGCTCGCTGTGCGTTCGCATGCGGTCGGCCGGATCGTTACACTGAAAGCGGGTTGCGGCTGCGCGTTGTCCGCCCGCCGTCTCCATTCCTTCACAACGCTGACGTCACCACTTTGGCGAAGATCGAGGTGCAACGATGAGTGACCCAACGAAACGAACATTGCGGTCAAACGGGACTGCCTTCGCCATTCAGCGAGCGAAGACCGCGGTGGGCCTCTTTTTCCTGGTCGGTGTGATGGTCGGAGCCGTGCCGGCCGCTCCGGCAAATACTGGGGCTTTTTCCAGGCCAGACAGCCGTCCCAACGTGCTGCTCGTCATGACAGACGATCAAGGTTACGGTGATCTCCATTTCCACGGGAACGAGAAGATCAATACGCCGGTGTTGGACCGTCTGGCAGCCCAGTCGACCCGGTTTGACCGCTTTTTCGTCTCGCCGCTGTGTACTCCGACGCGAGCTTCCCTGCTCAGCGGCCGCTACTACACCCGCACCGGGGCGATCTCCGTCACGCGCGGGCTGGAGACGATGCGAAGCAATGAGGTCACGATCGCCGAAGTTCTGAAGCAGGCTGGCTACGCGACCGGCTGTTTCGGCAAGTGGCACTTGGGCGAACACTACCCGAACCATCCAATCGGCCAAGGCTTCGACGAGTTTTTCGGCTTGCCGACCGGTCACTGGGACAACTACTTTGATCCCATGCTCCAGCACAACACCCGAATGGTCTCGACCAAAGGGTACATCACCGACGTGTTGACGGACGCGGCGATCCGATTCATCCGCGCGCACCGCGACCAGCCCTTCTTCTGTTACGTGCCCTACAACGCCCCGCACACACCGTTGCAGGTGGCAGACCGCTACTTCAACAAGTACAAGGACCGAGGTCTGGACGACCGCACGGCCGCCATCTACGGCATGGTCGAGAACATCGACGAAAACGTCGGCCGGCTGCTGCAATGTCTGGATGAGTTGGGTTTGGCGAATCGCACCATTGTTTTTTTCTTGTCGGACAACGGAGCCGAAGGACCGGAAGGCAGCCGGTACAACGCCGGCATGCGCGGCATGAAAGGCTCGGTTCACGAAGGCGGCAGTCGTGTCCCCTGTTTTGTCCGGTGGCCGGGCCGGGTCGCGGCCGGCCGTGTCGTCACACAAATCGCCGCCCACATTGACCTGCTGCCCACGATCGCGGAACTGTGCGGCGTCAAGGCCCCGAAGACGCGCCCGCTGGACGGCGTCAGCCTGGTCCCTTTGCTGATGGGCCGCGCCGCCGATTGGCCGGATCGCACGATCTTCACGAGGATGCCGGGCTGGCGCACGCTGGTGAGCTATATCGAACCGGTGGTTCAGAACTTGCCGCGGTTTCCGGGCGCGGTGCGGACCCAGCGGTGGCGACTGGTCAACGAAGGCTCGGGCTGGCAACTTTACGACATGATCGACGACCCGGGACAAAAACGCGACATAGCGGCCGAGCATCCGCAAGTGGTGCAGCGGTTGAGCCGGGCGTACGAGCAGTGGTACGCCGACGTCACGCGGGAACCGATCCGCCGACCGGCGATTGCGGTCGGATACGCCGAATGGCCGGCCGTCGAGCTGCCGGCTCCCGAGGCCTATTTCACCGGCTCGATTCGGTGGTACAACCGATGGGGCTTCGCCCACGACTGGCTGACCGGCTGGACGAACACGGCTGACACGATCGCCTGGCAGATCGACGTCGTTCATCCGGGACGCTACGAGGTCACGGTTCGATACGCCTGTCCGCGGCAGAGCGTCGGGACTCGGTTACGGGTCGAAGCTGGAAGGGAGGCGGTCGAAGGAGCGATCACCCGGGCGCATCCCCCGCAGCCGCGTCTGCGTCCCACTCGGTCGCGCAAAGTCCGCTACATCCAGACCTTCGCCACCGCGACGCTCGGCACCATTGCCCTCGACAAGGGACAGCAGCGAATCACGCTGAAAGCCGTCGACCGACCCGGGCCCATTATTTGCGATGTCCAGTCGATTGGCCTGCGGCGGTTGCCTTAGCCGCCGGGTCAACCGGCCGGCGGAGAGGGCGGTTTCGGCAAAGGCGTGGAGACGCGGTCGTACCAGGAGGTTGGGCGTCGCCAGCACCGGAGCAACGGGAGCGGCATCGGAGGAAGGAACAGTGACAACGCAGTCAGTGCGGTTTGGCCTGATTGGCTACGGCTCGTGGGGACGCCATCATGCCGAGGCGATCGCGAAAACGGACGGGGCGGCGCTGGTCGCGATTGCCGCAGCCTCTGAGCAATCGCGGGCTGAGGCCGCGGCCGGGCATCCGAATTGTCAGGTCGTGGCCGACTACCGCAATCTGCTCACGCGCGACGACATCGACGTAGTGGACGTCGTCGTCCCCAATCATTTGCACGCCGAAGTGGGCCGCGCGGTGCTTGAGGCGGGCAAGCACCTGCTGATGGAAAAGCCCATGACCGTCACGGTCGCTGAGGCGGAATCGCTGGTGGCGGCCGCTCGCGCCGCAGGCCGTCTGCTCGTGGTTGATTTCCAAATGCGGATGTCCGCCCTCTGGGCCGGTGTCAAGAACCTGATCGACGACGACCGGATTGGCACCCCACTGTACATCGTCATCGATTTGTGGAGGCGGCCGTACCGTCCGGGGTCCGACCGATGGCGGTTTGATATCCAACGCGTGGGCGACTGGATTTTGGAGGAGCCGGTCCATTTCTTCGACCTGGCTCGCTGGTATTTCCAGCCGCACGGCGAGCCCGCCTCGGTGTTCGCCTGCGCCAACTCCCGACAGGAGGGGCATCCGGAGCTGGAAGACAATTTCAGCGCTCTGCTGCGGTTCTCCCACGGAGGCTATGCCGTGATCACGCACACGCTGTGTGGCTTTGAGCATCACCAAACGGTCAAGGTCACGGGGACGAGGGGAGCGATCTGGGCCTCCTGGAGCGGGACGCTGGATCGCGATCTGCATCCACATTCATCGCTCAGGTTTTTCGACGGCCAGACGCTCCATGACGTGCCACTTGACCGACCGACCGGGGAACTTTTCGAATTGGAGGATCAGATTGCGATGATGGTCCGCGCCGTACGCGACGGCGAGCCGGTCGCGGCGGACGGAATCGACGGCTTGTGGTCGGTGCGGCTGTGCGAGGCCGCGAAAGAGTCGATCGCTCGCCGCGCCGAGGTCTTTTTCCAGAGGGAATGAGGACCGGGTTCACGAAAGCAGTGTCGGCGACGCTGACAGAGACCAACCGCTCGCTGGCAGCGAATCAAGCTCGACAGACCGCCACGATCAAGCAGGTTATCATTTGGTGAGGGAACGCATCATGAAAAGAGATTTCACAGCGGGATCGAATTCGGGGTGGCTGTTCACGGGGGGGCCTGCGATGCTCGTGGGGCTGATCGCCGTGACAGCCGGGTGGTCCTCGGCGTCAGCGGACGACCCGAGTTTAGCCGCCGAACTGAAAAAGGTGCCCTACAAAATCGTGTTCGAGACCTATCGGGATGGAAACTGGGAGCTGTTCTGCTGCAATGCCGACGGTTCGAATCCGGTCAACCTGACGCGAACGCCTGACGTGAATGAGCTCTACCCGCACGTCTCACCGGACGGCAGCAAAATCGTTTTCAGCGTGGATCGCGGCCGCGGAGCGTCTCGCACCCGCAGCGTCTACTACATGAACTTTGACGGGACGGGACGCACACTGGTCGCGAAGAAAGCTCGTCAGGCCTGCTGGGGAGCCGATTCGTACCACATCGCCTACTTAAGACAAGAGTTCAACCGCTTCTCGCTGAAAGACTTCGCGACCAAGGGCATCGTCGTCTACGATCTGAAGACAGGACAGCACCGCGAGCATCCCAATCCGGCCATTGAGCACCTTTACAACCTCTGCTGGTCGCCGGACGGCAAATGGTTTCTGGCCACCGTGCATGTGGGCATGGGCTACAAGCACGCCATCTTGGCGATCGAAGCCAACGGGCGCCGAGTGGTCAATTTGAAGCTTCCCGGCTGTCGCCCCGACATCAGCCCCGACGGGACGAAAGTCGCCTGGGGCCGCAGCGACTGGCACTTGAGCGTGGCCGATCTGGATTTCTCCGGTCCGGAGCCAAAAGCCGTCGGCGTGCGCGATGTCGTCACCAGTAAGAAGCCGATCAAGGTGTATCACGTCGACTGGTCCCCTGACGGTCGTTATCTAGCCTTCAGCCGTGGTCCCGTCCACAAGCACTTGGGTGTGGTTGACGAGATCGTGGGCGTACGGGCTGACGGATGGAACATCTGCGTGGCGGACGTGTCGCAGAAAAACCGCTATATCGCCATTACGTCCGACGGACAGTCCAACAAAGAGCCCGACTGGGTACCGGTGGAGGTTGCGAAATGAGCGCGTCGATGAGCAAGCTGGTTCGTTGGTTGCCGCTTGCCGCGGTTTTGGTCGTGGTGGGCTGTCGGCGTGTCGAGCCGCGGGCACCGAGCAGCCAGCCAGATCAGCCGGAGGTCGTCACCACTCCCAGTGGCGTCGAAATGGTGCGAATACCAGCGGGACGTTTCGAAATGGGAAGCCGTCAGGGCGACGACGAATCGCCCGTTCATGAGGTCGAACTCGACGAGTTCTTGATGGACCGCTACGAGGTCACCCAGGAGCAGTATATCGCTTTGATGGGGGTAAACGGTTCCAAGTTCAAAGGGTCAAACCGCCCGGTCGAGATGATCAGTTGGACGGACGCCGCCATGTACTGCAACGCTCGTTCGGAAGCCGAAGGTCTGGAACCGTGCTACAACGAAGACGCCACGTGCAATTTCGACGCCGACGGCTACCGGCTGCCCACAGAAGCGGAATGGGAATACGCCTGTCGCGCAGGAAGCAAGACGGATTACTCTTTCGGCCGCGACAAACGGCTCCTGTCCGATTACGCTTGGTTTAAGGAGAACAGCGGAAACGAAACCCACCCGGTCGGCCAAAAGAAACCAAACGCATGGGGTCTGTACGACATGCACGGAAACGTGGCCGAATGGTGCAACGACATTTACGATGCGAAGTACTACGCGCGCAGCCCATCCCGGAACCCTCGCGGTCCGACCGAAGGAAACCAATACGTGATTCG
>JAADHY010000712.1 GCA_013151585.1 Planctomycetota bacterium | reverse complement strand
TGGCCCGTCCGTCGGAGCTGCGTTTGGTCTCGCTGACCCGCTTGGAACGCGAAGTCGCTCGCCGACTCGCCGACGGCCAGCCGGTCGTCGAGACCATGAAACGTCTGGCGGGTCTGTACGAAGTTCGGTACCTCTTCATTTACCCGGAATCGAAGGAGATCGTCATCGGCGGTCCTGCCGAAGGTTGGCGGTACACGGAAACCGGTGTTGCGATCGCAAAGACATCCGGCACGCCCACGCTGCAGTTGGATGACCTTGTGACGCTGCTGCGAACCTTTTCGCCCGCTGGACAAGGCATTTTCGGCTGTTCGATCAATCCGCGGCAAGAAGGTTTGAAGCGGCTGAAAGCCTTCGTGGCCCAATCGCAGGCGCGAGGTCCGCTCAGCGCCGGCGCCGGCGTGCGGAACTGGGTGCGTCAGCTTCAGCGTCAGCTCGGCTTGCAAGACATTGAAATCTACGGTGTGCCGGAAGACTCGCGCGTCGCGCGCGTCATCGTCGAAGCCGACTACCGCCTGAAGCTGATCGGCATCGGGAAGATGCGAGTTCCTGGTATTCCCAGCTTCTTCGATTTGTTGACGGTGCAAGAGCAGAAAGCCGCCACCATGGATGCGCTGCGGTGGTGGCTCACGATGAAATACGACGCCGTGCTGCACAGCCCGGACCGGAACGTCTTTGAAATCCAGGGCGCGTCGGTGCTGTGCCGGTCCGAGAATCAGTTCATCACCGACCAGGGCAAGCAGGTCCAAACAGGGAAAACGGAAGGAGCCAACCGACTGTTTGCCGAGAACTTTACGAACCATTACGCCGAGCTGGCTCGGCGGGACCTGGTCTTCGCCGAGTTGCAGAACGTCTTCGATTTGGCTTTGGTCGCGGCACTGCTGCACAAAGAGCGGGCCAGCGATCGTCTCGGCTGGGACGGCGGCGTCTTCGCCCCCGGCGGCGCTTACCGACCAGCTCGCTACCCGGTGCCCAAGGTCGTCGACTCGGTCGTCAACTACCGCGTCTATCGTGGTCGCGATGTCGTGGTGCAGGTGGCTGGCGGCGTTCGAGCCGACCTGATGGCGGTTGTGCGTGATCCCTCGATCATGCGCAGCGTCGCTCGACTGCAAGGGCTCCAAGATCAGTCGAAAGCCCCAGAGTTGCCGGAGGGACGCTGGTGGTGGGACGCCGCCCGCTGAGCGCCGTCCCAGACGACGGAACTGTCCTGAGAAGAGCCCGGCTTCGACACGAAGCCGGGCTCCTGCGTTCGGCCGAGGGCTAAGCGGCCTTCTTCTGGAACGGAAGGATGGTCGGCTGAATCTGAGTGGCGCAGGCTTCCAGGAACGCTTCAAAAACTTGCATGTCCAAACCGGACGCAGTCTCGTTCTCGGGATGCCATTGGATTCCCAAGCAGAACCAGTTCTCTTCGATCGCTTCGAACGCTTCGATCACACCGTCGGCCGTCACCGCAGAAACGCGGAATAGTGAGGCGACCTGGCCGACCGCCATATGGTGCTGACTGTTGACCCGGATTTCGCCTGGTCCGTAGATGTTGTCTACCCGTGTCCCTGGCACGATGTTGATGGCGTGCCGCAGTCGCCGCTCCACTTGATCACGGTGAAGGAGGGCTTTGGGGATTTCCTCAGAGATATGCTGAATTAACGTTCCACCACAAACGACGTTGAGTGTTTGCATGCCGACACCGATGGCCAGGATCGGTAACCGCATCTCGACGGCCATTTTGCAGAGCCGACGATCGAAGTCCTCGCGACGGGCGGGCATCGGTCGGGTGGCGGGATGCTTTTCCATTCCGAGCCGCACGGGGTCCAAGTCCAGGTTCGATCCCGACAGGATCAGACCGTCCAGCATCTCCAGGACTTGTCGCAAGTCTTCATCACCGTCCAGCGGCGGGATCAGAATCGGAACGCCACCGGGTTTTGCCTGGACGACACAGTCGTAATAGCCGGTGTTAAACCAGCTTAGCGCCACGCTTTCCTTCTTCTCCGGCCGAAAATCCCCGTTAATTCCGATGACAGGCTTCGTACTCATTCGGATTCCCTCCCTTTCTGTCTTGCCGTGCATGGACTCATGCACCTCCTGTGCGATTCACGAACACACAACGCAACCCGATCGCATGGCATCTGCAACGGAACTCACGACAACGTGCCGCCTTTCCCTCGGAGCGAAGAAATGACCTTGCCTGAAAGAGCAGACCGCGAGAAGGGAGAAAGCGTGGATCTCGCTCAGAAGCGCACCACCTCGATCAAGAGCACCTCGAGGCGTCAAAACAGAGAAGCCAGTGGATTCCATTCCCTCGCTCCCGGAACCGGTCCTTCGGTCCGTGTCCGCAGCCCATCGGAGACGGCTGCAGATGCCAACTCACAATCGCGGCGACGCTCGCAAGCTCCAGCTCACTGGTCCATCGCGCCGGACGTCGCCATGAGTGGGCCGAATGCTAATCACTCCGAAACCCGCTGTCCAGCAAATCGCATATTTAGTAGCCATCCCACTGCCAGACCACAAAGTCTTGTGGTTGGCCTTCTTTCCCAACAAACCGAGAATCTTCGAGCAGTGTCAACATCTCCCGGAAAGCCGGCACCATGGAACGAAGAAGATGCGCGGCCGATGGCGAATGATCGGTTCGATTGTTCCTCCCTAATGCGGCCTCTCGGCCGCAACCAAAGTGGGTGACACCTGCCGGGTGTCACAGCCCGGGTCTCGCCATGCCAGTAGCCGGCCGTCTCGGGCCCGTCGCACCCGGCAGGTGCGATCCACAAAGATCCGCGCACCATGCGCAAATCATCCCTGTGCAAGACGCTAACGGAAGGTGCGACATGAGCCCCTGTCGCGGGCGGATGATTGATTCTTCAGAAGTCCCGGCGAACGGCAGACGTGACGCCGCTGGGGCTTTGTCTCGTACATTGCCGCCCCTCGTTCCCAGGCTCCACCTGTAGAATTCCTTTAAGTGGAAACCGGAGGACCTGGCAGCGAAGACACACGCAGTCCGCCCGGAAGACCCACCCGAAGGCTCACGCCTTTGACTCGCGCTGGCGTCTGTCGATCGGAGGCGAAGGGGCTCGCCGACGCAGACTTCAGCCCTGTCCGACCAAAAGAACTCCGACGAGCAGATCATAGGCGGCGTGGCTGCCAACGGTAATCCCAAAACCCCGGAAAACGAACAGGAGAGCGAAAAACAGCCCCGCCAGTGTTCGGAAGACGAACGTCGACCACAAGAACGCTTCGCCCGTGGCTCCCAGGTAGTGGGCTGCCGAAAACAGCAGGCTGGTCGCCAGAATCGACAACCCGGCCGCCCAGTTCCGGGGCACCAGCAGGAGACGCAGAATCACGAAGCACAGGGGAAGCAGCAGCAGCCGGAACATCACCTCCTCATAGATGCCGGCCCCGAGAAACGCCACCACTTGAGCGGCTAGTTGCCATTGGAAAGGCGACAGAACGACAGCCTGAGAGGGAATGGCCGCTGGGGTGGCCAGATAACGAAACGCCAAATCCTGCAACTGCGCAATCACAATCAAGCAAAAACCGAACAGAATGCTTTCAGCGAGCATCCCCAGCAAAGTATCCAACGAGACTCGCCACGGGTATTTGCCCAGAGTGTGCCACCCCAGTAGCAAAGCCACAACCAGCACGGGCAGCAAATACGGCTGGTGAAGTCCGGCGAGTTGCAACAAATCCCGAAGCCAAAAGTCGGCCCCGTTTCGCAGCGTGTCCGCCCGGTCCCCGCCCAGGACCAAGACGCCCAGCTCGTATGTCGCCAACAACGGCAGCAGAAAAACCAAGCATGCCAGCGGATACCGCGACTGAAACCAGTATTCTTGCGAAGTTCGGGGGGTGGATGTCAGACACAGCAGGTCCGTGGCCATGGGGTTGTCTCGGGGTTGTTGGAATTTTGAATGCCGTCTGCCGTTTTCGCCGAGTGAGAGACACTCAGCGAGAAGCATCGACCACGCGATTCCGATCCGGCAAAGCGCGGTTCAGACACGACTATTATCGGCTCGACGCAACAATGCCTTTGTTTTTTGTCGTGTAACCGTCCAGAGGCCATCAGGTGCCGCACCGATCGGCAGCGGAAGACACATGGCCGCGGCAGAAACTGCCAAATTTGCGTCCAACCTCTCCAGGGCGTTTCATGGCTCCGGAACATCTCAGGACAGGCCGGACAAACGTCCGACCAGGCTCCGGATTCCTGTCTCCTCGATGACTGATCCGTCTCGCCTTCGGCTCACCGCGAAACGACCGTAACCGGAGCACTGCCCCTTCTCATCCGACATCGACCGTTCTTTTTGGATTCGAAGTGCTACAGGCTCGCCCGAGCAACTCGCCCCAAGCCGTCCAATCGGCGGAAACCGGACAACCGGACGTTCCTGTTCGTCCGGTCGACGGGTTTGCCAGAAATGTTCAACTTGCGCCGGTTGTGCGTCGATTTGTCGGAAACAGCTTGACGGCCGTGCCAGGCCGCCTAGAATGAACCAAGTAGCCGGTGCGGCGCCGCGGATGGACACCGGCTCTCAGAAATCCTTGCGACGATTGCTCTCTTGCAGCCATGTCCCGAGTCTTGCAACAAGCTGTGCATTGCTTCGTGCAATTGCCGATCACCTGTGGCTGTCCGTGTTCGGCGTAGCCGGACGCGACGGGCAGGCCGCGCGTGCTGGCCAAGCCGGACTCTCACCGCTGCTTCTCAGGCTGCATCGATCTCACCGCCGCGTGCTTCCCTTATGAGCTGCGCTTCGTTTGTGTTTTTCGGTTTTCCGAAGCACGCTGGCTTTTCGACGGGAAATGGAGAACCAGGCTATGGCGACCGATATCGCTCGAAAGGAACAACTTCCCAACCTTACCGACCGCATCGTGGCGTCCTACGTGGACATCGGCACCATCAATCATCTCGGACATTGCCCCTTGCCGAGCCCGGACGAGGTGATCAACATTGCGGAGGATCTGAAGGAGATCATTTATCCCGGATATCAGCGCCGACAGAACCTACACATGGCCAACGTGATGTATCACGTCGGCGATCTGATTGACAGTTTGCATGACCGGCTGACGGAACAAATCGCGCGGGCCTTGCGCCACGAAGCCAGTTTGAAACAAGGTAAAGAGTGCGTTGGCCAAGCGATCGACTTCGAGGCCCTCGCGCAGGAACGGGCGATCGCCTTCTTGGAGCAGCTTCCGGAAATCCGCTCCATGCTGGCTTTGGACGTGCAAGCGGCTTACGACGGCGATCCGGCTGCGAAGAACCTGGACGAGATTATCTTCTGCTATCCTGGATTGGAAGCTGTCACCGTTTATCGTCTAGCGCACGCGCTGCACGAGCTGGACGTGCCGCTCATTCCTCGGATGCTAACCGAATGGGCTCATAGTCGCACAGGCATCGATATCCACCCCGGAGCCCGAATCGGCCCGTCCTTCTTCATCGACCACGGGACGGGCGTGGTGATCGGCGAGACGACCGAAATCGCCAATGACGTCAAGTTGTACCAAGGCGTGACGCTTGGGGCTCTCAGCTTCCCGAAAGACGCAGAGGGCAAATTGATCCGAGGCAAGAAGCGACACCCGACGATCGAAGAGGGCGTGGTGATCTACGCGAATGCCACAATCCTCGGAGGCGACACGGTCATCGGCCACCATTCGGTGATTGGAGCCAGCGTCTCGCTGACCAAAAGCGTCCCGCCCAACACGATCGTGACGATCGAGAAGCCGTCGTTGCGATTCCGCGAAGCGTCGTAGCCCTCCGGCTCCGGAGCCGGCGTGACCGCGAAAGGGAATCGGGGACGTGGAAGCGGCCCGCCCTCCGTCAAGAGGTCAGACGGCCTTGCGCAATTGAGAGAGCTGCTGAACTAGGTCCGACTGTTTGGCTTGCGACAGAAGTTGCAGCAGTTGCTCAATCTGCTCGGCGAGTTTCTCTTGGCTGGAACTCAGGGCGGCGGCGGCCTGAGCGAATTGTGCTTCCCGCTCCGCCAGTTTCGCGGCTCGCCGATCCAGGTCGCGTTCATATTCCAACAGTTTCTCGAGGAACCTCTCGAAATCGGCGGTGATCGCCGCGTAAGCGGCTGCCGGAAGTGCGCCGGACGTCTCGCCCGTCTGCCCGGCCTCGTGAGACGTCGCTCCGAGACCCAACCCTTGCACGGCCGCGAGCGCCTGAGGAACCGTGCGCGCGGCAATGGCGGCTCGTTGGATGATCTCTTGCATCAAAGCGTCGGCCCCCATCTTGCGGCCGGTCTCAAACTCCTCGACCATCGCCTGTTGTCGCTGAATCTCGTCGACCAGCTCCTCGGCCGTCATCTCGCCGGGAGCCTTCTCGCCGTCCCCCGACTCCGGCCTTTGAGTCTCTGAGCCCGGCACGCCCACAGCGGCGGCGGGTCGTTCGAAGACCAGAACCTCGAATTCGAACGCCCCGATCTCGATCCGGTCCCCATTCTGAAGCAAAGTCGACCGGCGAATCTGACCATTAACCTGCAAAGGAGGAGAGGAAGCCAAAGCCTCGATCCAAATCTCCTCGCCATCACGGCGAATCAAGCTATGCAGCGACGGAATGCCGCCATCCAATCGAAGGTGACATCGGGGCCCCGATCCGATCAGAAAACGTTCGGTGTTGACCGGTCGCTCCGGCTGCTGCGTTTCGCCACGCCGGACCCGAAGTGAGACCATCTTGACGCATCCCAAACCAGACTGGCCGGACGATACCTGCCCGCGAAGAGATTCGGAGGAGCGACTTGCCATGAGCCTGTCCTGAAAATCTATCCGGAGTTGAAGACCCGCCTGTTCGCCGAAGAGGCGGCCCGGACCGCCCTTCGTTGCCCGTTCGTCAAACGACGCGGCTGTCCGGCCAGCCGGCGCAGAATGCCTCAAGAACCGGTGGCCGAGAAGCGATTCCGAACGAATCGTCCGAGTCGACGAGTCCAGAACCTCCGCGCGCCTTATATAACATTTCGACAAACTCTGCCGGTTATCATGAATCTAACAGCTCGCGTACCCCCGGTTTCTACATTTTCTACATTCCAGCTTGGACACGCTTTTCCTGGGTGTTAACAGGCGCAAAAAGCACAGCCTAGAAAAAGGCTGGCCCTACCAACGGAGCCTCGACCACTGCTGGGGCGCGATGACCGACCGGGGCAATCCAGCCGGCAACCCGAAGTTGCTGTTGAGCCGGACCGTACCACGATTCGGACGAGGGGACGCCCGCAAGGCAGCGCTACATAATCGTGATCATTTGCATCCGCTCATTCTGAAATTGCGATAAACTGCGATGATCCGTTCCGACACACGGTCGACCGCCCAGACGGCACGATGCAGCGGTCCGAGGTTGATTGTCGATCGCTGACCGCAAACCGCCTGGCTCGGTCGCTGCGATTCAGTTGCTTTTGGCCAACCGATTTCGTGAAATGCGAGACACGGGACGCCGGTCAATCGGACGGGCACGGGCATCGGACGTGAAAGGCACCTCAAACAGACCGGAGACGAGGAAATGGTGAGAACGTCGCAAGCAGCCGTGATCGGGCGATTCGTTCTGGCAGCGATCATCGGCTTGGGATGCGGGGCAGCCGTAACTTTGGCGGCCGATCAACAAGCGAAAAAGGCTGGGGCATCGTCCCGACCGGGCGACCGGATGGTGGCTGAGTATTTCCGAAGGGAGACTCAGAAGCTCGCTGACGCGTGCCTGGCCGAAATCAAAACGTTGGACGACTGGAAGAAACGGCGAGCCGAATATCGACGGCAATTGTTTGAAATGCTCGGCCTGGAACCCCGACCGCCTCGTACGCCTCTTCAGCCTGTGGTCACCGGCCGAGTCGACCGCGACACATTCTTCGTCGAAAAACTCTACTTCCAATCGATGCCTCATCTGTACGTAACGGCCAACCTGTACGTGCCGAAGAACTTGAAAGGCCGAGTCCCTGCGATCCTTTACGTGTGCGGTCACGGGCGTGAGAAGAAAGGCGACATCAGTTTCGGCAACAAGACGCATTACCAGCATCATGGAGCTTGGTTCGCGCGCAACGGCTATGTCTGCCTCATGATCGATACGCTTCAGTTGGGCGAGATTGAGGGCATCCACCACGGGACTTACCGCTACAAGATGTGGTGGTGGAACGCGCGCGGCTACACGCCCGCGGGCGTCGAGGCGTGGAACTGTATCCGCTCACTGGATTATTTGCAGTCGCGACCGGAGGTCGACCCCGAGCGGATCGGCGTCACCGGTCGATCGGGCGGCGGAGCGTACAGTTGGTGGATCGCCGCTCTGGACGACCGCATCAAAGTGGCCGTCCCAGTGGCCGGGATCACGACGCTGAAGAATCATGTGGTCGACGGTTGCGTCGAAGGACATTGCGATTGCATGTACATCGTCAACACCTACCGGTGGGACTATCCTCAAGTGGCCGCGCTGGTGGCTCCTCGGCCACTCTTGATTTCCAACAGCGACAAAGACCGCATCTTTCCGTTGGATGGCGTGGTGGAGGTCTATTTCAAGATTCGCCGTATCTACGGGCTGCACGGAAAGCTGAATCAAATCGGGTTGCAGATCACCGAAGGGCCGCACAAGGACACGCAGGAACTGCGGATCGCGGCCTTCCACTGGTTCAACCGATGGCTGAAGGGCGAAGACCCGCTGATCGAGCAGGCCGCCGTTCCGATGTTTTCGCGGGAAGAGCTGCGAGTGTTCGACGAACTGCCCGACGACCAAATCAACACGCGAATTCAAGAAGTCTTTGTTCCGAGGGCGGCCCCACCGCCCGTGCCGCAATCGGGCGGTCAATGGCGAGAACTGAAAGCGGGCTGGATGAAGGCTCTCCGTGAGAAATGTTTTCGAGGCTGGCCCCAACAGCCGGAGTTCAGCCCGATCGATCAGCCCTATCGCCGGCTCCGCCACGGACGGCTGGAACTGTGCGTCTATGAGTTCGTCAGCCAAAAGCCGGCCTGCCGCTGTACGTCGTGCGAGCCACCGATACCGAGCCGGACAGCGAGCGCGTCGTGGAAGTGAACGTGTTGGACGCGGACCGGTGGCCGGAGTTCCTTGCGATGATGCGCGTCGGATTTGCCGATGCGTTTTCGTCGACCGTCCTTGCATCCGGGTCCGCGGCCGCGCCGGCTTCGAAAAGCCAACCGGTGGCGAAGGCCACCAAGCCCGTGGCCAAGGAAGGAGCCGCCGATCCGGTAACGGCGTGGAAGCGATTGGTCGAGCAGATCGTCTCGAAGAACCAAACTGTTTGTTTCTTCGCTCCGCGCGGCATCGGCCTGACCGCCTGGAATCCCAGCGAGCGAAAGCAGACGCATATCCGCCGGCGGTTCATGCTGCTCGGCCAGACGCTGGACGGCATGCGCGTTTGGGACGTTCGGCGAGGATTGCAAGTCATTCGCGGCCTGCCAGGGCTCAAAGGCCGCCCAATCCATCTGCGGGCGAGTGGTGTCATGGCAGGCATCGTCTTGTATGCGTCGCTGTTCGAGCCGCCTGTGGAACGGCTGGACTTGACGGCGTTGCCGGCCAGCCACCGGGACGGTCCTATTTTCTTGAATGTGCTCCGGTTCCTGGACATTCCGCAAGCGGTCGCGATGGCGGCCGACCGGGCGAACGTATGCTTGATCGAACCCGCCGGAGCCGATGCGGGTGACCCGTGGCAGTTTCCCAGGACCGTCGCCACGTCGCTCGGCTGGCCCACCCAGCGTTTGAACTTCGCTCGGCCCCCTCAGTAGCGAGCCTACTTTACGAACTTTGGAGTTGGAACGAGCCGGCAAAACTTGGCCGCAACCTCGACCGACGGCCCGCCAGGAAACCGACGGCAGTGGTCGTCTGCGGCAGAGTCACTTGCGCTGTTCCGGCGGCAATCTTCGCCACGTCGTTCCGGGCAACAGCAACAGTCCGGTCAATCCGGCGGCTTCCACAACAGAAAGGGAAAAGCCCCGCAGTCCGGGAACGCTGGTCCTGAATTGTGCCAGCGGATCGCTCGGTCACTTGGGGGGACCGTCCTCCGGAAGCGTCAGATGCGGACCGGTCGATTCAGCTCCAGCCTCCTGCGGTTCCGGTCGGCTTGGTTCGAGCAAGTCCTTGATCCGTTCCTTAGCTTGCTCCAGGTAAGCGTAACGGATGTCGAACTCCGTGTAAGGATTGGGCATCGTTTCCAGGTACTCGCGAATCGCGTCGACGTCGCCGGGGGGCCTCAGCGCCAGCGCCGCCAAAATGTTAATCACCTCCGCTTGAACTTGGCTTTGGCGCTCCAGCTCGTGCAGCCGGATTTCCAGCTCACGAAGCTCCGCCTTCAAAAGCGAACGGACCTCTTCCCGAAGATTCGGCACATAATGGTATTTCGCCGCCATTGTCAGCTCCCCAGCGTTTCTGGACCATGCGGTGCTTCGCCATCGCCATTCAGTTCCCAGAACCACAAGCTGTGGTTCATCTTGCCGAAAGCTCGACCGCCCCACCAGCTCGGTAGGCCAATGCCCAGGTTATCGCGTCTCTGTGCCGCTTTCAACAAAGGATCAGCGAGTGTTTTTGCTGGCCTGTTGGATTTGCAAGCTATCGTCGGCCTGGGTAAAGTCGGAACCAAGTCGGGCCACGTCCGAGACGACGGGGGTTCGACCTGCGGATTCCCGCTTGGTGACGGGCGATGGACGACGCACTGACTTCGACCGACTTCGAAGGATTTCGACGGGAAGGAGGAAAACGAGATGCGACGGCGCTTGTTCTTGGGGCTCCTGTCGGGGCTGTTGGCTTTCAGCGGGATGTTGGCCGGAGCCCCGGCTTTGGCAAAAGCCGAGTTGAAGGTGGCGACGTTTCAATGCGACGTCACCCCTCCGGTTGATGGGCATCCCTTGATCTGGGTCGTGCCGGTCAAAGAAGTCGAGACCCCGTTGTTGGCCAAGGGAATCGTGATTGACGACGGCCAGTGCCGGTACGTGCTTTGCGCAATGGACTGGTGTGGGCTCTGCAATTCCAGCTATGAACTTTTCTGCCGGAAGATAGCCGCGGCCGTCGGGACGGATGTGGCGAACGTCTCGCTTCATTGTGTCCATCAGCATACAGCTCCGTACACGGATGGAGACGCTCAGCGGATTCTCGACAAGCTGCCCGATCCGCCGCGGTACGTCGACTTCGCGTTCCTGGATCAGGTCTCCAGCCGGTTGGCCCAGGCGGCGGCCGACGCTGTCAGTCGCTTGGAACCCTTCGACCAGATCGGCACGGGCGAGGCGAAGGTGGAACGGGTCGCATCGAATCGTCGCATCCTGACGTCAGACGGCAAACTGATCGGGCGGATGAGCTCCTGCAAGAACCCGAAGATTCGAGCGTTGCCGGAGGGACGCATCGATCCTTATCTTCGGACGATCACATTGGCCCGCGACGGCCGGCCGCTGGTGCGGCTGCATTTCTACGCGACCCATCCGCAGACCTTTTACGGAGACCCGCGGGCCTCGGCCGATATGCCCGGCTTCGCCCGGGAACGGCTGCAGAAAGAAGAAGGCGTCTTTCAGATCTATTTCACGGGGTGTTCGGGCGACGTGGCCATGGGTAAATACAATGACGGGTCCCGAAAGGCTCGTGACGAGCTCACCGAACGGCTCTACCAAGCCATGCGCCAGGCTGCGACGGCCACCCGATACCACGCCGTGCAGTCCCTCTGCTGGCGACACGTCGATTTGACGTTGCCGCCTCGCGACGACGACGGCCGCCCTCTGGAAAAGTCCGAGGCTCTGGCGGCGGATCCAAAAGCGAATGTCGTGCGACGAATTCGAGCGGCCACGCACGTCGCGTTCGCTCAGAGAGCGAATCGGCCGCTGCCGGTCAACTTGCTCGAACTGAACGGGGCCGCCATCCTGATGCTGCCCGGCGAGTGCATGGTGGAGTATCAACTGTTCGCCCTGTCGCTGCGGGGCGAGCGGTTCTTGGCCGTCGCCGCATACAGCGATTTGGGACCGGGCTACATTTGCACGGAAAAATCGTTCGAGCAAGGAGGATACGAACCGAGCGCCTCCCGCGTAGCCCCGGAATCAGAACGCATTTTGAAGGCGACCATCCGCTCCCTTCTGACCGACACGGCCACAACGGAATAGGAAGTGTCCGAGTCGACGGGCACAAACAGCTTCCAGCAACGGGGGCCCGAAGGCTCCGGCATCCAGCCCGGGTTTAGCTTTTCTCTTTTTCGGACTTCTCGGTCGAGCTGGCAGTCGGAACGACCCACACTTTAATGTCGGTCGTGATTTCCGGTGCCAACTCGATGCGGATCGTGTACATGCCGAGCTCTTTCAGAGGTCCTTCGATCCGGACCTGTTCGGCCTGGACGTCGTAACCGGCCTTTTGCAGAGCCTCAGCAATGTCGGCGGCCAAGATCGATCCGTAGAGATGGCCGTCCTTGTTAGCGTTCGCTTCGAGCGTCACGCTGTGCTTGCCGAGTTCATGGGCCAGCTTCTTGAGTCGCTTGCGCCGCTCCGCCTCCATCTCCTCCAGGCGTTTGCGGTGCGCCTCGATCATGCGCTTGTTTTGCTCGCTCGCGACCGTCGCCAGCCCTTGCGGAATCAGATAGTTTCGCGCATATCCCGGTTTGACGGAGACTAAATCACCTCGCTTGCCCAACCGCGGAACATCCTCGGCCAGCAACACGTCCACGCTGGTTCGTCGTGTTCCGGTGACGGCCGTTGTTGACTGTTTTTTTCTTGGCATACTTCTCGCTCTTGTCAAACTCACTTCTTTCACGCCGCTGGAACGTGTTTCGCTTTTGGGAATTCTCGCAACTTAACACGGGGGCCTCGGCCCTTGCCGAACGTTGGCGAGATCAGAAAGGCACGTCATCGTCCGGAGGCGGTTCGGCGACGCCGTCCGGCGGGAAATCCGCCGCTGGCTCCGGAGCCGGTTCCGGAGCGGCCGCTGGAGGGGACGCAGGAGCCGGCGCGGACGGAGCCGAGGAGCGAACTGCGTCGGACCGACTGCCCAACATCTGAAGATTCTCGCAGACGACTCGCAGCTTGCTGCGTTTCTGCCCCGTCTGCCGGTCTTCCCATTGGTCCAACTGCAGCCGTCCTTCGATCAAGACCTGCCGCCCTTTGGCCAGATACTCGCCCGCAATCTCTGCTTGCCGTCCCCACAGCGTCACGTCGACGAAGGTCGTCTCTTCGCGCCGCTCGTTGGTCTGGCGATCGTACCACGTCCGATTGACGGCGACCCCGATCTCGGAGACGGCAGTGCCGCTGGGGGTATATCGGACCTCCGGGTCTCGCGTGAGGTTCCCGACGAGAATGACCTTGTTGAACGCTCCCATGGCCTGCCTCCGTTGTCTGCTCGGGGGGCCGCAAAGGGCGCGCCCACGACCGTCCCGGCGGCTCCCCTAAACCACCTCTTCCTCCTCGTCTGTCACTTCGTCCTCAATCGCGTCCGGAATCTCCGCTTCCAGCGTTTCCTCCGGCTCCTCGATCGGTTCCGGAGCCGCCTCGGGCTTCTCCGGCTGGACTTCTTCGCCTGTCAAAGCACTGACCATCGCGTCAAACAGCACGCGTGGGTGCCGCAGAACCAAGTGTCGCAGCACCAAGTCGCTGAGTTTGCAGCCGCGAGCGATCTCGGGGATTCCGTTGGCTTCCATGCGGAAAAATGTCAGATAATAAAGGCCCTTCGTTCGCCCCTCGATCGGATAAGCCAACTTCCCTTCCTGCCACGGACGGTGCGCAACGACCGTCGCCCCCGCTTTTTCCAGAATCCCCAGCACTTCGTCGACCGCCTTCTGCGGGTTGTTCGCAAAACGCCCGCTGTCGAGCAAAAACATGCCTTCGTACAGTTTCTCGGACAATTTTCCAATCTCCCTGATAAAACCGTTCCGGGGGGCTTCCGAACCGTGCCTCTATCCTTTTATCGTTTTCTTCCAGAAATTCAACATCTTTCCCTGATCGTTTGATCGTTTTGACCCTATGAGGAGCTCCTGCGGTCCCAGGAGAACTCCACAGCGGCTTGCGCACGGCAGC